>JAFMFL010000022.1 GCA_017856205.1 Flavobacteriaceae bacterium | reverse complement strand
TTATAATGCTTTTTCCCAATCCATTAAAAATGGCTTCAGCAACGGGTAGTCTTTCTTTGCCTTTTTCGTTTGCGCACAAACACGTCATGGATTTACCCACTGAAATTGCCGTATTTGGCATGGATCGAATGATGTGCACATCTTTACCTACAATTTCTTCCATTTTTGCAATAGAAAACCCAGTAATGGTTGAAATAAGTACATGGTTTTCGTGGAGTAAATCATTGATTTCTGCAAGTAATTTTCCCAACTGTCTTGGCTGCACCGCCAAAATGATAATATCCGATTCCTGTACTGCTTTCTTATTGTCGGCGGTAA
Organism: Flavobacteriaceae bacterium; assembly: GCA_017856205.1. Lineage (GTDB taxonomy): Bacteria > Bacteroidota > Bacteroidia > Flavobacteriales > Flavobacteriaceae > UBA7446. The sequence goes on along the minus strand of JAFMFL010000022.1, from coordinate 18,754 downwards.
TGTGCGTGTTTGCATATTCGCTCCACGTAGCAATACTGTCAACAGATCTACGAGTGAGGTATAGCTTGGTAATACTGTTATTTGTGATGAGCCCTCGGGCGATGCTTAGCCCTAAATTTCCAGCTCCTAAAATGGCAATTTTCATTCGATGATATTATTTAATTATTCTGTTTTTTTGTTAAAATGTTGCTGATTTTAAGTTTAATCCAGTGGATTGCTCCCATCCGAACATCAAATTCATGTTTTCTACAGCTTGACCAGAAGCCCCTTTTAGTAAATTGTCAATAATACTTGTAACGAGCAATTGTTCCTCGTGCTTATGCAAATGCACCAAGCACCTGTTGGTATTTACCACTTGCTTTAGTGCCAATTCGTTTTTGCTTACTACTGTAAATGGACTGTCTTTATAAAACGATTCATAAAGTGCATAGGCGTCTTCCAGACTACCTTCATAGGCAGTATATGCAGTAGCGAATATGCCCCGCGTGAAATTTCCTCGTATAGGCAAAAAATGAAGTTTAGATTCGCTCCCTTGCGCATGGGCAAGCGTTTCACCAATTTCTCCCAAATGCTGATGCACAAAGGGTTTGTAGTAAGAAATATTGTTGTTTCTCCAACTAAAATGACTTGTTGCCGAAGGCACTGCGCCCGCACCTGTGCTTCCCGTAATGGCGTTTACGTGCACTTCGTTTTGCAATTTTTTTGCTGCAGCAAGTGGTACTAATGCTAACTGAATTGCCGTTGCAAAGCACCCTGGATTAGCAATTGCTTGCGCTGATTTAATCATTTTTTTATTTACCTCAGGCAGTCCATAAACAAACGACCTTCCCATAAAATTACGGTCTGCTGTTAAACGAAAATCATTACTCAAATCAATGATTTTAGTGTTGTCATTTACGGGGTGTTCGTGTAAAAATGTTGCAGAATTGCCATGTCCCATGCATAAAAACAGTACATCGATTTCTGGATTTAGCTCCGCCGAAAAAGGCGTGTCTAAAATCCCAACCAAATCTGGATGTGTATCTGAAATGGGCTGCCCTGCACGTGTGGAACTGTACACAAAATTGATTTCTACATTTGGGTGATTTACCAACAATCGTAGTAATTCGCCACCTGTATATCCTGCGCCACCAACAACGCCTACTTGAATGTTATTTATTGACATGCTGATAAATTTTTCCGGCATTTGCCGATAGTTTGATAAATCCTTTTGCTTCCTCTGCACTCCATGCTTCGTTGGCTTCGCCGTAAGTGCCAAACGAATTGTCCATCAAATCAAAATCCGATTCGATGCCGTCAAGTGTAAATCGGTATGGATGAAGGGTTACAAAAACACTTCCCGTTACTGTTTTTTGACTGTTACTTAACAACGCCTCAAAATCACGCATTACAGGGTCTAAATACTGCCCCTCATGAAGCATCATCCCGTAAAACGACCCAATGTAATCTTTATGATGCAGCTGCCATTTGCTAAGCGTGTGCTTTTCTAACAAATGATGCGCTTTAATGGTTACTAGTGCCGCTGCTGCTTCAAAACCAACACGCCCTTTGATGCCAATAATGGTATCGCCAACATGGATATCACGCCCAATCGCGAACGGCGCAGCCAGTTCTTGTAAGGCTTGAATTGCTGCCACAGGCGTATAACTTTGGTTGTTGATGCCCACCAATTCGCCTTGTTCAAACTGCAACGAAATTTGCTCAGCTGCTGTTTTTGTACACGGATTTGGATACGCCGCATCGGGGAGCGGCTTTTTTGACTTTAGTGTTTCGCTGCCACCAACAGAGGTTCCCCAAAGTCCTTTGTTAATGGAATACTGCGCCTTTTCCCAAGACCAATCCACCCCATGTTGCTTGAGGTAGTTTATCTCATCTTCTCTGGAAAGCTTTTGATCACGAATAGGCGTAATAATTTCGATTTGTGGAGCAATGGTTTGGAAAATCAAATCAAAACGTACTTGGTCGTTTCCTGCGCCTGTACTTCCGTGTGCAATATATGTTGCTCCAATTTCATTGGCATGATTTACAATGGCAACGGCTTGCGTAACACGCTCGGCACTAACCGAAAGCGGGTAGGTGTTGTTTTTTAACACATTTCCAAAAATCAAGTATTTCACAATATCTTGATAAAAGGTTTCGATCGTTTCAATGCTGGTGTACGATTGTGCCCCAAGAGCTATAGCCTTTTTTTCGAGGGCTTCAACTTCTGCATGGTCAAAACCACCGGTATTTACACTCACAGCGTGTACCTCATATCCTTGATTGCTAAGCGATTTTACACAGTAAGAGGTATCTAATCCACCACTATATGCTAAAACTAATTTTTTCATTTTTTATCTCGTTTAAATGCGTTTTTAAAAGATTGTAATCGCCCCACAATACCATTGTTGTTTTTTGCTTTTGGGTCATAAAGCATTCCTGTACACAAACACATGGTTCGATTCGTTCTTGTAAGCACATCGTAATTTTTACATGTTTGACATCCTTTCCAAAAATCAGGGTCATCTGTAAGTTGTGAAAACGTTACAGGTTTATAGCCCAAATCATAGTTGATTTTCATTACAGGCAGACCAGTTGTGATACCAAATATTTTAGCATTTGGATATCTTTCTTGGCTGTATTTAAAAATTTTAGTTTTAATTTTTTTTGCTAACCCAATCCCTCGATATTCTGGTGCAACAATAAGTCCAGAGTGGGCAACGTATTTTTCGTGTCCCCACGCCTCGATATAGCAAAAGCCGGCAAATTTTTCGCCATCTAATGCAATGATGGCATTTCCCGACTCAATTTTTTTCTGAATATATTCTGGAGTACGACGTGCAATTCCTGTTCCGCGCACTTGAGCAGATGACGTAATTGTTTCCGAAATGATAGTGGCATACGTTACATGTATGCGTTTTGCAACTTGAATTTCCATGTTATGGAGAAGTGAAAATTAGACTGAAAATAAACGGAGAAGGAAACCGGACACACCTTAGTTTCATAAATAAATAGACTACCCCAAGGGGCGACGAACGCGCGGGGAAAGAGTGAAACGTGAAACTAAGTTTACAGTCATGCTGCAAAAATAGAGAATTTTTTTAAAGTGTTGGTGTATTCCTTAACCAAATGCCTAATTTTGTTTTTTTAAGAAGGTATTTGATTGGTAACACGCACAAAAACAGTTTTTAACGTAAAAAATCCGACCGAAATCAAGGCAAAGTTATTTGCTTGGGCGGCTCATTCAAGCCCATTGGCGTGGTACGATTCTAACCAGTATCCACATCAAAAAAACACTTATGACGCTTTGTTGGCGATTAAAAACAACCCTCATTCGCCACAGATTGACTCGTATCAAACACTTAAAAAAACCATTGGAACAGACTGGCTTTTTGGTTTTTTTAGGTATGAATTTTCCAACGCTTGGGAACAAGTTTCACCTTCAAATCCTGCACACATATCGGCTCCAAAACTCCAATTTTTTTGTCCTGAAAAAGTATGGCTTTTGCAGGGGGATACGTTAACGGCACTGTATGCAAGTCATGATAATGCCAAAGACGACTTTGAACACATTTTAGCAATATCACCCTTGGTTTCTTCAGAATCAAGTGCAATAGATTTGACCCCTCGAATTTCAAAATCGGATTATTTGGAAAATGCTACTGCTTTGCAAAAACACATTTTAAGGGGAGATATTTATGAGGTGAATTACTGCATGGAGTGGTTTGCTGAAAACACACAAATTTCGCCTCCTCATATTTTTCAATCGCTGAATGCGATTTCAAAAACTCCTTTTGCTGCGTACTTGTCAATGGAAAATTTACATCTGATGTGTGCTTCTCCCGAACGATTTTTAAAGCGTGAGGGAACAATGTTAGCTTCCCAACCCATAAAGGGAACAACAGCACGGCATCAAGATGCAGTTTTAGACAAAGCAGCAGCCCAGCAACTAAAAACCGACCCTAAAGAACGCGCCGAAAATATCATGATTACGGATTTGGTTCGGAATGATTTATCTCGAATTGCAAAAAAAGGTTCTGTTGAGGTTGCAGAACAATGTGCCATTTATCCTTTTGCGCAAGTGCATCAAATGATTTCCACGGTGATTGCTTCTTGTGCTGAAAGCACACATTCATTGGATATTATTGACGCTTGTTTTCCTATGGGTAGCATGACGGGGGCACCCAAACAACGCGCAATGGAACTTATTGAGAGATACGAAACAATCCAACGGGGTTTATATAGCGGTGCGGTTGGTTATTTTACACCAAATGGTGATTTTGATTTTAACGTTGTTATTCGCAGTTTGATTTATGATGCAAGCCAAAAATACCTATCCACACATGTGGGAAGTGCCCTAACTGCTGCGGCAAATGTGGAGAAAGAATACGTAGAATGTCAACTAAAGGCGGAAGCCATTAAACGTGTTTTAGCAAATCAGCATACAACATCTGTTAGTTATGGAACAAAGGTTTAGAGACCATATCGCATCTCTTTTAGACGTTGCTAACAGTCCAAAAATTTTGGTTGCGGTTAGCGGAGGTGTTGACAGTGTTGTGCTGGCGCATTTACTGTCCAAATGCGGATATGACTTTGAATTGGCACATGTCAATTATAAGTTGCGAGGTTCTGATAGCGACCTTGACGAAAAGCTGGTGTCAAAATTAGCTGCTTCATTACAAGTGCCATTTCATTATGACACTCGTCCCATAGATCCAAACGAGTCGGGGATTCAAGAAAAGGCGCGAGACTTGCGTTATGCTTGGTTTAAGGAATTGGTTGCTACGCACGATTTTGACGCCGTGCTTACGGCGCACCACGCCGATGACCAACTCGAAACCTTATTTATGCGTCTTTCAAGAGGAAGTGGCGTAGAAGGTTTGGGTGGTATTCGTGCCAAAAACGGTTTTTTGATTCGTCCGTTGTTACCATTTTTTAAAGAAGAAATAATAGCTTTTGCCAAAGCAAACGACCTAACATGGCGAGAAGACGTATCCAATAGTTCAAAGAAATACCTTCGAAACGCCATTAGGCATGATGTGATGCTGGCATTTTTGAATCTTTCGCCACAAACGGCTACCAACACGCTGATGTCCATGCAGCATCTGCAAGATGCTTTTAAGGCTATCGATATTCAAATTAATACTATCAAACAACAATGGAAGCGTAAAAAAGCTGGTGTTATTATTCCGTTGGCAACTGTTCAGCATTTAAGACCAAGAGGATTTTGGTTGCATCATCTGTTTTCTTCCTTCGGCTTTGATGCTGTTGAAGTGGAGAAATTATTAGCTACTCACTCGGGCAAAAAATGCGTTAGCGCAAAGCATGAGTTATTACGTGAGCGTGACCATTTGGTTTTGTCAACGAACACAGTAACTCACGATAGTTTAGATGAGCACTATCTAGTATCCGAAAAAGGACTTGAATATCCTGTTAAAATTCAAATTTCTACTTCTACAAAAAATGCCAAATCCGCTGAAAATTCTATATTGGTAGATGGGTCTAAATTATCTTTTCCTTTGGTCTTACGGCGATGGGACGAAGGTGATGTCTTTTATCCCACAGGCATGAAAGGCAAAAAAAAGCTGTCCAAATTTTTTAAAGACGAGAAGATGACAGCAGTTGAAAAGAAAAACCAATGGGTGTTATGTCACAAAAATGACGTAATTTGGATTGTTGGAAAACGATTAGACCGTAGATTTGTAGCTGATGATTTCTCTGAATCCCTCCAAATCAAAATAGCATGAAGCCAATTTATTTACTCCTTCTAGTTGCACAAAGCTTGTGGGCGCAAAACACGGTGCAATGGAGTGCGCAAGCACGCCAAACAGATTCCCAAACCTACGACGTAGTGCTGAGTGCTACCATCGCAGAAAACTGGAAACTCTACGGTACCGATTTACCCGAAGGCGGTCCGCTACCAACAGTTTTTAAGTGGGAAAATGCTTCGCCAGTTGGAGCAATTCAAGGCACAACTCCCAAAACAGGGTTTGACCCTATTTTTCAAATGGAACTCTCGTACTTTACGGAAGGTGCAATGCTGGTGCAAGCTGTTGAGACTTCAGCTGACGATATTCAACTGACAATCGAATATCAAGCCTGCGATGATGCTATTTGTATTTTTAGGGAAGAAAATTTGGTAATCCCAACCAATGGCACTCTGGTTAACGCCATAGACCGCGACTTGACGGACATTGAAGTCGAGGGCGATATCCTTGTGCTAGATTTAAAAAACACTGCGCTTTTAGAGGCTTCGGTTGCCACTAAGAATAGTTCATGGTGGGGTATTTTTGTTCTGGGATTGCTAGGTGGATTTTTGGCATTGCTTACACCCTGTGTTTTTCCCCTAATACCACTCACGGTTTCTTATTTTTCAAAAAGTAGTACAAGTCGCTCTGAAGGAATTCGGCGTTCATTGGCGTATATGTTTTCTATCATTGGCATTTATGTACTGCTTAGTTTACCGTTTCACTTTTTAGACCAATTACGCCCCGAAGTATTGAATTCCATCGCTACCAATGTGGTGCTGAACATGGTGTTTTTTGTAGTCTTTTTACTTTTTGCGCTGTCTTTTTTTGGGTTGTTTGATATCACGCTTCCTGCTTCATGGACATCAAAGTCAGATGAGGCTTCTGCAAAATCAAACTATTTAGGCATTTTCTTTATGGCACTGACCCTTGCGTTGGTGTCTTTTTCGTGTACGGGTCCAATTTTGGGTTCTTTGTTGGTTGGGTCGCTTACCGCAGATGGCGGTGCCATGCAGCTTACGGCAGGAATGCTTGGATTTGGAACGGCATTGGCATTTCCGTTTGGATTTTTGTCCTTTTTCCCTAATGTGCTTAGTAAACTACCCAAATCTGGAGGTTGGTTGCATAATGTAAAAGTATCGCTTGGGTTTATTGAATTGGCATTGGCATTAAAATTTTTGTCCAACGCCGATATGGTACAAAGTTGGGGATTGATGCCACGTGAACTATTTATTGGCATTTGGATGCTGATCCTCTTACTTTGGGCGGTGTTTTTGTTGGGAGGTTTGTCATTTTTACATGCCAAGCCCAAAATGGGAAGTACACTGCAAAAAGTACTTGGGATTGCTGTGTTGGTATTTGTAGGTTATTTGGCTCAAGGCATTTTACCCAATCAAAACATTCCGTTGCGCGCATTAAGTGGCTTTCCGCCACCAACGTTTTATTCGGTGTACCAAACAGATTCTGATTGCCCACTTGGATTGGATTGTTATAAAGATTTTGAGTCAGGAAAGGCAGCAGCCATTGCGCAGCAAAAACCCATACTGCTAGATTTTACAGGTTGGGCGTGCGTAAATTGCCGTAAGGTGGAAGAAAACATTTGGACCAAACCTGAAATTTTTGAACTCCTTAGTAATGAGGTAGTGCTAATTTCACTTTATGTGGACGATAGAAAACCCTTAACTGAGGAAGACCAACAAATGATAACTTACGCTGACGGCAGTAGCCGAACGCTAAAGACGGTAGGGCAGAAGTGGTCGGCGTTTCAGGCGTTAAATTTTAAATCAGTATCGCAGCCCTATTATGTGCTTATGCTCCCCGATGGGACGCTCTTAAATCCTCCAATACAATATACAGATGCCAACACTTATTTAGTATGGCTTAAAGAAGGGATTATAGCAAGTAAATCAAGACAACCGCTGATACCCGCCTTTAGCATAGACTAACGGATTGCCATTGGTTTTTGCGCCATCGGTTACTTGTCCATAATACACAATATGGTCACCAACTTCGTGGAATTGAATGATTTCTCCAGCTAAATATCCTAACGAATCTTTTAAAATGGGGAGTTTATTCGCTATTAATTCAACAGTGCTAAAGCGCTCTTCTTGTGTGCTTTTGGGATTTGCAAAAGCATTGGAAACATCCTCCTGGTTTTCAGCGAGAATGTTTATCGCAAAGGTGTTACTTTTTTGAAAGGCTTTGTTGGTGGTAGATTCCGTTTTGAGGCAAAACAATACTATGGGTGGCTCTAGGGAAACCGAAGTAAAAGAATTTGCCGTAAAACCAAAGGGTTGATTGTTGTACGAGGTGGTAATTACGGTTACACCAGTAGCATATTGCCCGCATATATCACGAAAGTCTGTTTTTTCCATGACGCAAATTTCGTTAAAATTTGTAATTTTATACCAAAGACCTATTATAACTCCAAAGAGTTTACAGAGCTTTTATTGGCACAACCTTTAAGTCGTTCCTCTATCTTTTTAGGTCAGTATTTAGGAGTTGCCTTTTCTTTATCTATGAGCTTAATTCTTGGTTTGGGTGTCCCATTTATCTTTTATGGACTCTTTATGTCCCCTGTTATCTGGGATTTTTCTCTCTTACTCATTACAGGAACATTTCTGACTTTTATTTTTACAGCATTGGCATTTAACATCGCGCTATCGTATGAAAATAAGATTAAAGGATTTGGATATGCTATTTTACTTTGGCTTTTCCTTGCTATTATTTACGATGGATTGTTTTTAATGAGTTTGATACTTTTTGACGATTATCCACTGGATAAATTATCTCTTTTTGGCATAATGCTGAATCCTATAGATTTATCTAGAACATTGATATTGCTTAAGCTTGATATTTCGGCATTATTGGGTTATACTGGAGCTGTGTTTAAGAAGTTTTTTGGAACGAATTATGGACTTTTTATTTCCTTCTTATCTCTAATAGTTTGGATAACTGTTCCAGTAATGCGGATCATATTTAAGTCAAAAAAGAAAGATTTTTAACAAACTCTTTTGTGGTTTTGGGTACCTAAAAACCGGAAGTTTGAATATTGAAGAGGAGTTGGATTAATTTATAGCTAAGATTATACTTTAAAATACACTTCTTCAAAAGGCACACGAAAGCGTTTTCCATATACGCCTTCAGGCTTTCGTATTCCACAGCCAATCACCATGTTGATTTCAGCCCCTCTGGGCAATTTTAGTATTTTTTTAATTCTGAGGGTATCACTCCCTTCCATGGGGCAGGTGTCGTAACCCACCGCTGCCATACTAATCATAAAGTTTTGCGCTGCCAATGCCGCACTTTTGTGCGCTACCACTCTGAGGTCACTCCAACGGGTTTGTCGATAGACAGGGCGGAATAAACCAATCAGTTGAAATGTCCAATATTTAAGCGCTCCGAAAATACCTAGAAAATTCGCGTATAGAGTTGGGATAAGTTTTTGATAATAATTGAGCACCATTTTTTTTTGATGCATTTCTTTTTGTGCCTCGGGTTGAGTAAAAACCTGATTAAAGTGGGCTATATTGGCTTGAGCTTTTTTTCGCCAAGTGTCTTTTCGAGTAACCACCACAATCAGTTGATTTGCGGTAGTTGCTGCTTTTTGATTCATACATGCTTTGGCAATCTTTTGAAGTAAGGTTTTATCAGTAATATGATGAAATTCCCATAATTGTAGATTACTACTAGTTGGTGCCAAAGATGCATTAACAAGACACTGTTTGACTATGGCATCATCAAGTGGCTCATCTGAGTAAATCCTTACAGAGCGTCTATAATTAATCGCTTCTGTAACTGTTTTTTCTGTCATGAAAAATATTTTAAAAAGCGTTTAATGAACTTAAAATTATTTCCATAAGGCGCATAACGCTGTTTTGGATCAAACCAAGTGGGGCGTTCCACATAGGGTTTGTAATGCGTAAACGTATCAAACGAGTATTTTCCGTGATAACTACCCATACCGCTGTGCCCAACACCGCCAAAGGGAAGTTTATCATTGGTGAAATACAGAATAACATCATTTATCATGCCCCCACCATAGCTGTATTTTTTCATAAGATTTTGCGCCCATTTTTTACGTTGCGAAAACACATAAAAAGACAAAGGTTTTTCAAAATGTGTAATGGTTTGGTGGATTTCAGCTTCATCCTGATACGTTAAAATAGGCAGCAATGGTCCAAAAATTTCATCTTCCATTAAACTGTTATTTAAATCGTTCAGTTCAATTAGCGTTGGTGCAACATAACGGTCATTTTCATCAACATTACCCCCAAATAAAACATTTTGTCCTTTGAGTAGCTCCTTCATTTTTGACACATGACCTCGATGCACCAAACGTGCATAATGGGGAGATTGTTGTGGGTTTTTGCCATACACGCGCACAATTTCAGTCTTTAATGCTGCTACCAAATCTGGGTAGATATTGTGATGAACTAAAATATAATCAGGCGACATACATACCTGTCCACAGTTTAAAAATTTTCCCCAAACAATACGTCTTGCGCTTACATTAATATTAGCCGTATGATCAACGATACAGGGATTTTTTCCACCCAGTTCAAGGGTAGTAGGTGTTAGGTGTTCTGCTGCTGCTTTTGCTATGATTTTAGCAATTTGGACGCCTCCCGTAAAAAAGATATAATCCCATCTGATTTGGAGTAATTCTTTCGCTACTTCAGGACCGCCATTAGCCACATAAACCCACTCTGGGGGGAAAACTTCTGAAATAATCTTTTGTAAGAGCTCTGCTGTTTTTGGTGCGTGTTCGGACGGTTTCAGAACAACTGTATTTCCCGCTGCCACTGCAGCAATAAGAGGGTTTAGCGCCAATTGAAACGGATAATTCCATGGTGCAATATGTAGCGTTACTCCATAGGGTTCGGGTACAATCCAATCTTTACTAGGAAAATTCAACCATTTTCCGGGTATCCGTTTTGGCTTTGCCCAGTACTTAATGTTTTTTATGGTTGTTTTGAGTTCTTGGAGTGTCACATGGATTTCAGCTAACCAAATTTCGGCTTCGGGTTTTGCCAAATCATGCTGTAATGCATCTATAATTTCCGCTTCGTTTGACGTAATACACCTTTTAAGCGCGGATAAATGTGAAATTCGCTTTTGGATACTAAGCGTATTTCCAGCATCATAAAAAGCAGCTTGATTAAATTTCACTTCCTTTAATGTGTTATTTTTAATCATGAGCAATATTTTCCGCTTTTTTATAGCGAATATGTAAAAATATAGTTTTCAATTGTTAAAACCACCTCTTTTTTTACTTTTAACTTTTTATTGAATAGACCCAAAACATATTCCCCTTATTGACACTCGTTTTGTATTTTAGCAAATTCTTATTTCAAAGAAAACTATGGGACATAATCGCTACTCTAAAACTGTAACACAAGATCCTAGTCAACCGGCGGCGCAGGCAATGCTACATGCGATTGGTCTCACAGATGAAGATTTTCAAAAACCTTTGGTGGGCATTGCGAGTACTGGATACGAAGGTAACCCCTGTAATATGCACCTCAACGACTTGGCTGTCGAAATCAAAAAAGGTACAAGTGAAGCAGACTTAGTTGGGCTTATTTTTAACACCATTGGCGTTAGTGATGGTATTTCAATGGGAACTCCTGGAATGCGTTTTTCGCTACCTTCTCGTGATTTAATTGCCGATTCTATGGAAACGGTTATGGGAGGAATGTCCTATGATGGAATGGTTGCGGTTGTTGGTTGTGACAAAAATATGCCTGGGTCTGTCATGGCAATGCTTCGACTTAATCGCCCAAGTATTATGGTCTATGGGGGAACAATTGCTTCGGGCTGTGTGGCAGACAAAAAGCTTGATGTAGTTTCTGCATTTGAAGCTTGGGGTGAAAAAGTTGCAGGCACCATAAACGAGGCGCAATACAAAGAAGTTATTCATAATGCATGTCCTGGTGCGGGTGCTTGTGGTGGTATGTACACCGCAAATACCATGGCGTCTGCCATTGAGGTTTTAGGTCTTTCGTTGCCGTATAATTCTTCAAACCCAGCGGTAAGCCAAGAAAAAATTGATGAATGTGTTGAAGCTGGAAAAGCAATGCGTTTGCTTATTGAAAAAGACATTAAGCCTAAAGATATTGTAACTAAGAAATCTCTCAAAAATGCTATTCGATTGGTTACGGTTTTGGGTGGCTCTACCAATGCTGTACTTCACTTTTTAGCAATTGCACGAGCTGCAGATGTTGAGTTTACATTAGCCGATTTTCAACGTATTAGCGATACTACCCCATTTTTGGCTGATTTAAAGCCGAGTGGTAAATTTTTGATGGAAGATGTTCATCGTGTGGGTGGTATTCCTGCTGTCATTAAATTTATGCTTGATAACAATATGCTTCACGGCGATTGCATGACCGTTACTGGTAAAACACTTGCCGAAAATATGGCAGATGTGCCATCACTCACTGAAAACCAAAAAGTAATTCGACCACTAGACAACCCTATCAAGGAAACAGGGCATATTCGTATTTTGTTTGGAAACCTTGCTTCAGATGGTTCTGTGGCCAAGATTACAGGCAAAGAAGGACTCTCATTTGAAGGTCCTGCTCGGGTGTATGACGGGGAATTTGCTGCAAATGCTGGAATCAAAGCGGGAGAAGTTCAAAAAGGCGAGGTTGTGGTTATACGATACGAAGGCCCTAAAGGTGGTCCAGGAATGCCCGAAATGCTCAAACCTACTGCTGCCATTATAGGTGCAGGACTAGGGAAAGATGTGGCACTTATCACTGACGGTCGTTTTTCGGGTGGCACACATGGATTTGTAGTAGGTCATATTACTCCTGAGGCTCAATTAGGAGGTGTAATTGGTCTTGTTGAAAATGGCGACATCATTCGCATTGATGCGCAATCAAATGAACTACACGTACATTTAAGTGATGAGGAACTTGCCAAGCGTCGTATTGAATGGAAATCCCCAAACTTAAAAGTACAAAAAGGAGTGTTGTACAAATATGCACAAGCAGTAGCTACGGCTTCTGAAGGTTGTGTAACAGACGAATAGCGCATGACATCTAAAAAAAACATTACAGGTTCTGAAGCTTTAATCCATTGCCTCCTCGCAGAAGGAGTTGATCTCATTTACGGGTACCCCGGCGGTGCTATCATGCCTTTTTACGATGAGCTTTATAAATTTCAAGACAAACTACAGCACGTACTTACACGTCACGAGCAAGGGGCAACACATGCTGCTCAGGGTTTTGCTCGTGTGAGTGGAAAAGTTGGTGTTTGTGTGGCTACTTCTGGTCCTGGGGCTACAAATTTGGTTACCGGCATTGCTGACGCTATGATTGATTCCACACCGATGGTGTGCCTTACAGGTCAAGTGCCCTCACATTTGTTGGGTTCAGATGCATTTCAAGAAACAGATATCATTGGTATTTCAACCCCTGTTACGAAGTGGAATTATCAAATTACAGATGTTACCGAAATTCCAGAAGTAATGGCAAAAGCGTTCTATATTGCGCGCTCTGGTCGTCCGGGTCCTGTGCTTATTGATATTACCAAAGATGCACAATTTGCTTCATTTGATTTTAGTTATACCCCATGCACGGGAGTAAGAAGTTATAAGCCTGTTCCAGAAGTGAATCCAACTACCATTGATGAAGCGGCTGCCATAATCAATCAAGCAAAAAAACCCTTAATCGTGTGGGGGCAGGGCGTTATTTTGGGTAAAGCTGAAGCTGAATTTAAATCCTTTGTAGAAAAATCAAATATTCCTGCTGCATGGACAATTTTAGGTGTTTCTGCTATTGCTACAGATCATCCATTGAATGTAGGTATGGTAGGAATGCATGGAAACTATGGCCCAAATAAACTAACCAACGAATGCGATGTACTCATTGCCATTGGAATGCGTTTTGACGATCGCGTTACTGGAAATTTGGAATCCTATGCAAAGCAAGCCAAGGTTATTCATTTAGAAATTGACCCTGCTGAAATCAATAAAAATGTTTCGGCTGATGTAGCTGTCTTGGGTGATGTTAAGCAAACCCTTCCTATGTTAACTGAAAAAGTAGATGCAAAATCCTATGCCAATTGGTTTGCGGAGTTTAAAAAGTTTGATGAGATAGAATTTGAAAAAGTCATCAAAAACGACTTGCATCCAACCAAAGAGGGGCTAACTATGGGTGAGGTGCTTAAAGAAATTAACCGTGCGTCAAATAACGATGCCGTGATTGTTTCAGATGTTGGACAACACCAGATGATTGCTTGTCGCTATGCACGTTTTTCAAACTCGAAGAGTAATGTGACTTCGGGAGGTCTGGGTACAATGGGCTTTGCACTTCCTGCAGCTTTAGGGGCTAAAATGGGAGCTCCAGATCGCGAGGTAGTTGCCATTATTGGTGATGGTGGTTTTCAGATGACCATTCAAGAATTAGGAACGATTTTTCAAACGCAAGCTGCGGTAAAAGTAGTGGTACTGAATAACGACTTTTTAGGAATGGTGCGGCAATGGCAGCAACTGTTTTTTGACAAACGCTATGCTTCTACTGAAATGGTAAACCCAGATTTTGTTAAAATTGCCGAGGGCTATTTTATTGATGCAAAACGTGTAACTTCCCGTGAGGAGCTAGGTAAAGCCGTTGATGAAATGATAGCTTCTGAAAAGCCCTATTTCCTTGAAGTTTGCGTAGAAAAAGAAGATAATGTATTCCCGATGATTCCTTCTGGGGCATCGGTTTCTGATATTAGATTGTCGTAATTATGGAAAAAAAATATACCATTTCAATTTATACCGAGAACAGTGTTGGCTTGCTCAATCGTGTTTCAGCCATTTTTCAGCGAAGACATATCAATATCATAAGCATAACATCTTCGGCATCAGAAATTGAAAATGTATCTCGTTTTGTGATTGTAGTAAACCTTACTGAGGAAGCGGTAAAGAAAGTGGTAGGGCAAATTGAAAAACAAATTGAAGTTATTAAGGCATTTTATCATACCGATGAAGAAACTATTTTTCAAGAGTCTGCGTTATATAAGGTAGCATCAAAATCATTGTTTGAAGAGCGTCACATTCAAAATATCATCAAGAACAGCCATGCAAATATTGTAACGGTTAACACCGAGTTTTTTGTTATTGAAAAAACAGGTTTTCGCCATGAAACGGAACAATTATATAACGATTTAGCACCTTACGGATTGTTGCAATTTGTACGCTCAGGTCGCATTTCGGTGACTAAATCCCCAATGAACATAAAAGCATTATTAACAAAATTAAACGATTAAATTCCTAACAATGAGTAATTATTTTAATACCCTATCCCTTCGTGAACAATTACACCAAATGGCACAATGCCGATTTATGGATGCCTCTGAATTTTCAGATGGAATTAAAGCACTGAAAGGAAAGAAAATTGTAATTGTGGGCTGTGGCGCACAAGGTCTTAATCAAGGTTTAAACATGCGCGATTCGGGTTTAGATGTGTCGTATGCGCTGCGCAGTAGCGCTATTGAGCAAAAGCGCGCTTCATATGTAAACGCCTCTTCTAATGATTTTCCTGTTGGTACATATGAGGAAATGATTCCAACGGCAGATTTGGTTATTAATCTTACTCCCGATAAAAATCACACTTCTGTTGTAAATGCCGTTATGCCGCTGATGAAAAAAGGCGCAACCTTATCTTATTCACACGGGTTTAATATCGTAGAAGAAGGAACACAAATTAGAGAAGACCTCACCGTTATTATGGTAGCACCAAAAAGCCCAGGCTCTGAAGTTCGTGAGGAGTACTTACGTGGTTTTGGCGTGCCTACACTTATTGCCGTTCACGATGCCAATGACCCTGAAGGAAAAGGATGGGCGCAAGCCAAAGCCTATTGTGTGGGTACTGGAGGTCACCGCGCAGGGGTGCTACAATCTTCGTTTATTGCCGAAGTGAAATCTGACCTTATGGGTGAGCAAACGATTTTGTGTGGTGTACTTCAGACAGGTTCCATTTTATGTTTTGATAAAATGGTTGCCGAAGGAATTGATCCTGCCTATGCAGCAAAATTGATACAATACGGTTGGGAAACGATTACCGAAGCGCTTAAGCACGGAGGCATCACTAACATGATGGATCGCTTATCAAACCCTGCAAAAATTAAGGCATTTGAGTTGTCTGAGGAATTAAAAGAAATCATGCAGCCATTGTTTAACAAACACATGGATGATATCATTTCTGGACATTTTTCTAAAACCATGATGGAAGATTGGGATAATGATGACAAGAACTTACTTTCTTGGCGTGCGGCTACTGGTGAAACCGCCTTTGAAAAAACCAATCCTACCGATGCTAATATTGATGAGCAAACCTATTTTGATCAAGGTGTGCTTATGGTAGCTTTTGTTCGTGCAGGAGTTGAATTGGCATTTGATACAATGGTTGCAGCCGGCATTAAAGACGCATCTGCCTATTACGAGTCACTTCACGAAACACCGCTTATTGCCAACACGATTGCGCGTAAAAAGTTATTCGAAATGAATCGTGTGATTTCAGACACAGCTGAGTATGGCTGCTACCTTTTTGACCATGCCTGTAAACCATTGTTGACTTCGTTTATGAAAACAGTAGATACTTCTGTGATTGGTACAGCATTTGGCGCAGATAGCAATCGCGTTGATAATCAAAAACTTATTGCAGTGAATGACCAGATTCGCAATCACCCCATTGAGCATATTGGAAAAACCCTTCGTGCATCAATGACTGCTATGAAGCGAATTGTATAAGTGAGACCACTGCTTGACATATCAACAATTGAAGCTGCTGCCAACCGGGTACAGGCAGCTGCAGTACCAACGCCATTTGAGGAACATGCGCGTCTTAGTGAGTTATATGATGCCACTATTTCAGTAAAGCGTGAAGACTTGCAACCAATACGCTCGTTTAAAATTCGTGGTGCGTTCAATAAAATTTCATTGCTAAACGATGCCCAATGCGCCAACGGAGTAGTATGCTCTAGCGCAGGAAACCACGCACAAGGGGTTGCCTATGCATGTAATCATCATAATATTCATGGTACTATTTTTATGCCCACACCTACTCCTCAGCAAAAAGTGTCTCAAGTGGCGATGTTTGGCGGTGAAAATGTTACTATCAAGTTGGTAGGTGATACCTATGACGATTGCTATGAAGCAGCAAAATCATTTGTTTCCGAAACAGGAAAAACATTTATTCATCCTTTTGATGATGAAGATGTTATCGCTGGGCAGGCAACTATTGCGCTCGAGATTTTGGAACAATCCAAAACCCCTATAGACTATATTATTGTTCCTATTGGTGGTGGTGGTTTAATTTCGGGCATTATCAATGTGTTTAAGCACAAATCTCCGCAAACCAAAATTATAGGGGTTGAGCCAAAAGGTGCACCTAGTATGCACGAGTCTTTGAAACATGGTAATCGAATTACCTTAGACTCCATAGATGTTTTTGTGGATGGCGCAGCCGTTAAAACAATAGGTGAAATTGGATTTGACTATTGTAATCAATTCTTGGATAATTTGCTCCTAGTCGATGAGGGGGAAATTTGTCAGAGTATTTTAGATATGTACAATCGTGATGCCATTGTGGTAGAACCTGCAGGTGCAATGTCCGTTTCAGCTTTACCGCAGCTCAAAGAAGAAATTAGAGGGAAAAATGTAGTTTGTCTTGTTTGTGGTGGAAATAATGATATTACACGCATGGCGGAAATCAAGGAACGAGCATTGCTTTACAGCGAGTTAAAACACTATTTCATTGTACGCTTCCCACAGCGTGCTGGTGCATTGAAGGAATTTGTACAAGATATTTTAGGACCAACGGATGATATTACCTTTTTTGAATATTCTAAAAAAAGCGCACGCGAACAAGGTCCTGCAGTGGTTGGTATTCAACTAAAATCTACTTCTGACTTTATGCCATTAATGAATCGCATGAAAGAAAAAGGTTTTTTTGGGGATTATTTAAACAATAAACCTGATTTATTTCAATTTTTGATATAGCTTTGCAACGCTATGAAATTACAATTATGAATATACCAACTCAATATTCTATAGATTCCCCATTTCATCACAACAGTTTTTTAATCGACGGAGAACTAACGCTTTGGGATGGTCCAACTGCTGAAGTTTATTCTTCAATTTATACACCAAATAACGAAGGTGCGCTAGCGCCTACTTTGTTGGGCTCTGTGCCGAATATGGACGAAGCACATGCATTAAAAGCTTTAGATGCAGCAACAAATGCTTTTGACAAAGGAAAAGGGGAGTGGCCAACAATGAAAGTTGCCGACCGCATTGCTTGCATGGAGCGTTTTGTTACCCTAATGCAGAAGCAGCGAGATGTGATTGTTAAACTTTTGATGTGGGAAATTGGAAAAAATTTAAAAGACTCTGAAAAAGAGTTTGATAGAACGGTTGAGTATATTGTTGATACCATCAACGAGTATAAAGATATTGATCGTGATAGTGCGAAATTTCATAATCATGGTGGCGTATTCGCCCATATTCGCCGTGGACCAATTGGGGTTGTACTTTGCCTTGGACCATATAACTATCCGTTAAACGAAACATTTGCGCTGCTTATCCCAGCCATTATCATGGGGAATACAGCTATTTTTAAGCCGGCAAAGCACGGTGTGTTGCTTATTGCACCTTTATTGAATGCTTTTAAAGAGAGTTTTCCTCCAGGTGTAGTAAACATTGTTTTCGGTCGTGGGCGCACTATAGCCGCACCCATTATGGAAACAGGCAAAATAGATGTGTTGGCACTTATCGGACACAGTTCATCGGCACTTTCATTACAAGATTTACACCCAAAAAAGAATCGTCTTAGATTAGTGTTAGGGTTAGAGGCAAAAAACCCAGCGATCATTTTACCCGATGCTGACCTTGACAAAGCTGTAGAAGAATGTATTGCAGGAACCTTATCTTTTAATGGGCAGCGTTGCACGGCGCTAAAGATTTTATATGTTCATGAAGAGATAAAAGACGACTTCCTTTTTAAATTCACCAAAGCTGTTGATGCCCTTCA
>JAFMFL010000096.1 GCA_017856205.1 Flavobacteriaceae bacterium | reverse complement strand
GCACGGCGTTCTGCATGAAATTCAGGTGTTAAATAGTCTGTTGAAATCTCTTGAGCATGAAGAGATAGAGCAACAAAACATGTGAATAAAATGAGGCGAAACATAATCATCTTTTTAGCTAAAGTAACTAAAACTATACTACTTTTGAAATTATGAAACAGTTGGCATTACACAAACATCATAGCGCATTAGGTGCTAAAATGGGTGCATTTGCTGGGTTTGATATGCCCCTCACCTACAAAGGCGTAAAGGCAGAACACATGTGCGTTCGGGAACACGTGGGCGTTTTTGATGTGTCGCATATGGGTGAATTTATGGTATCTGGAGATAAAGCCCTCGACTTGCTGCAACACACCACAAGCAACAATGTGGCAGCACTTGCCGTTGGCGATGCACAATACGGCTATATGCCCAACGCTACTGGCGGCGTAGTGGACGATTTGTTAATCTATCGCCTTGATGAAAACCAATATATGTTAGTGGTCAATGCCAGTAATATCGATAAAGATTGGAACTGGCTAAACGAGCAAAACAACGCCTTTGGCGCAACGCTAACAAACGCCTCTGCCGGTATTGCCCTTTTGGCAGTGCAGGGTCCAAAAGCCCATGATTTGATGCGTGAGCTTTCTGGGGTTGACACAAGTTCACAAAAGGGATTTACCATTGTGCAACACACCGTAGCAGACGCTGCTGATGTGTGGATTGCTACTACAGGATATACAGGAGCTGGCGGTGTGGAACTCTATGTACCTACGGCGCAGGCAGCACAGGTTTGGGAAGCACTTTTGACAAAAGGCGAAGCCTACCACATACAACCCGTTGGATTGGCTGCTAGAGATACGCTACGTTTGGAAATGGGCTATTGCTTGTATGGGCATGAACTCTCTGACACCATCTCCCCGATTGCCGCACGATTGGCGTGGTGTACGCATTTTGACAAAACTTTTGTTGGAGAAGAACACATCAAAAAAGACAAAGCCGAAGGCACCGCACAACTTCGTGTGGGCTTTACCATGATTGACCGAGGCATTCCACGGCAAGGTTACGAACTTGTTGATGCTAACGGAAACAGCATTGGCGAAGTAACCTCAGGAACATCTTCTCCTTCGTTGGGTGTGGGAATTGGTATGGGTTATGTAAACAGCGTAAATGCTAAAGTAGGTACTGAAATTTTTGTGCGCATTCGTGAAAAGAACATCAAAGCCCAAATCACTAGACTTCCTTTTGTGTCATGATACGGGTGTTGATTGTTGGCGGAAGCGGCTTTTTGGGGCGTGCTTTGTTTAAGGAGTTACATCCCTACATGGACGTATATGCCACCTATTGCCACCAAGAAAAATACACCAAAAACAAACGCTATTTTTCCTACGACATTAACGAAGACTCACCTACGGAGTTGCTTCGATTTATTAAGCCGCATTTGATTATCTCGGCTCTTAGGGGCGATGCTCATGCGCAGTTTGTTGCCCACGATATGCTTATCGAATATGCCCACAAACACAGCGCAAAACTTATCCTGTTGTCTTCTGCAAATGTGTTTGATAGTTTTCGGCATTATCCCAGCTACGAGCACGACAAAACGCTATCGGAAAGTGCGTTTGGAAAACTTAAAATTACTCTTGAAAACAAGCTGATGCGTATGCCCGCTTTTAGTTGGACCATTGCACGCTTACCTATGGTTTTTGGCAGTAACTCCCCCAGATTACAGGAGCTAAAAACCGCCATACATACCCAAGAGCCCTATGAAATTTTTCCTAACTCGGTAATAAACGTAGCCTCTGATTATTTTGTTACGCAGCAGTTGCATTATATCATTAACCGAAACCGTTGGGGTATTTTTCATTTGGGTAGCACCGATTTGGTACACCATGATGCGTTTGTGCACCAATTGGTTGAAGGACTGCAACCCACCAAAAAGCCCGTATATAAACACGTTTTTGCCAGCAACCAAGACCGCTATATTGCCGTATTGCCTAAATACAACACCTTGCCCAACCACTTAGCCTATACCACCGAACAGGTACTGGCAGATACGCTACGCACCGCAACGCACAAAAAGCGTTGACACCCTATTAAACAATTTTATTATTTTTGAGCAAGTAAGCGCTCCAAATCTGTGCTACTACCGATAACCTACGTTATTCATTTTAGGACTTTTTGGGGTGTATTGCATTTGGTAAATGTTATAGTAGATGGTTGATACAATAAAATGCATAAGATGCGGCAAAATAAACTCCAAAGAAGATAAGTATTGTTCTCAATGCGGTTATGAGTTAATCAAAGAAGAAGAACACGAGAAAACAGACACAAAGGTTTCAAAGGAAAAAAGAAGAAAAAAACAAAAAACATTACCATAAATTATTGGAGCAGCAGTTGCATTTGCTGTTTCATTTTTTGTGACTCAACAGTTTTTTTCTAATTCAAACTCATTTGATAAAGTGATGATGGAAGTTGCAAGTGAAATAAATGAAAGTTGCCCTATTATGGTGGATAGTCACACAAGATTGGACAATGCAATCGCACTCCCGGATAACGTATTCCAATACAACTATACGCTAGTTAATATGGAAAAAAATGAGGTAGATACTGAAGAATTAAAAGAATACCTAACACCAAATATTATTAATGATGTAACTACTAA
Source organism: Flavobacteriaceae bacterium (assembly GCA_017856205.1). Lineage (GTDB taxonomy): Bacteria > Bacteroidota > Bacteroidia > Flavobacteriales > Flavobacteriaceae > UBA7446. The sequence goes on along the minus strand of JAFMFL010000096.1, from coordinate 1,579 downwards.
CCCCAACTTGGAACATCTTAGAAAAAATAAAGTCACAATGGCTTATAGTTACCACGACATGAATAGCGTATTCCTTTTTAAAATAACCGTAACTCCTAAAATGTATGAATGAGAGAATATTTAAAGTCATTATATTTATATTAATTATTTCATTTCAAGGTATAGCACAAAATGATAGAGAACATATAATTAAGGTAATGCGTGAATACAGGAGCCATTATAATGAAAAAGGTTATCAACATGAATTTGTCGATGTAGTTCTTAACCCTGCATTAGATAAAGTTCAGCGTTTAGTATGCCAGAACAATGATGGTGAATTATTTGATTGTTTTATCAATATGATTTTAGATTCGAAGGGGTCGGCAAATGAAACTCCTTCTCACGTACTGGGTAGGATTTTTATTTGCCAACCACATTTAGTAGTAAATAGACTCAAGGAGTGTTACAATGATGTTTTTTTGGTTAATTCTTTAGATTTTGGATTCAAGAGCATAACATATAAAAGGGAAACTCAATTTAAAAATTTCAAAAGTTTAGAGAAACAGCTTGAAAACATAAAAGGTTTTACCCCCTCTGACGCGCCTGAGTGACATCCATCTTGCACAAAACCAATACCCCTTTTGCAAACACTAACGGCTTTTATATCTTTACCAAAACAAGATATGGGACGGGCATTTGAATTTCGCAAGGCACGAAAAATGAAGCGTTGGTCGGCAATGGCAAAGACCTTTACACGCATAGGCAAAGACATTGTCATGGCGGTCAAAGAAGGCGGTCCAAACCCCGAAACCAATTCCCGCCTTCGTGCCGTGATTCAAAATGCGAAGTCGGCAAACATGCCCAAAGACAATATTGAGCGTGCCATAAAACGCGCCACCGACAAAGGCACCGAAAACTACAAAGAAGTGCTGTTTGAAGGCTATGCGCCCCACGGCATTGCCGTGTTGGTGGAAACCGCCACAGACAACAACAACCGCACCGTTGCCAATATTCGAAGCTATTTTAACAAGTGTAACGGCAATTTGGGCACCTCGGGTTCGGTGGAGTTTATGTTTGACCACTCCTGTAATTTCCGTATTCCCAACGAGGGTTTAGACGCCGAGGAGTTAGAGTTGGAGTTTATCGATTTTGGCGTGGACGAAGTCTTTGTGGACGAAGACGGCATTTTGCTCTATGCGCCTTTTGAGTGTTTTGGTGCCATTCAAAAAGAATTGGAAAACAAAGAAATCGAAATTCTCTCCTCTGGGTTTGAGCGTATTCCCACCACTACCACTACCCTCTCTGGCGAAGCCGCCGAAGAAGTAGAAAAACTGATTGAAAAAATTGAGGAAGACGACGACGTGCAAAACGTCTATCATTCCATGGTGCTAGCCGAGTAACGCCTTGGCACGCTCCAAATCTTCGGGGGTATCAATGCCCACACCCACAAAATCGGTAGGCAACATTTGCATCACTTTTCCCATTTCCAAATAGCGAATGGCTTCTATTTTCTCTGCCAATTCTAATGGGGTTGGTGCTTGTGCATAAAAATCGAGAAGGGCAGCTTTTCGAAAGGCATAAATCCCCACATGACGATACA
>JAFMFL010000021.1 GCA_017856205.1 Flavobacteriaceae bacterium | reverse complement strand
GTAGTTTAGGTTGTCGATTAGACTCGGCTTTTCAATATCCAAATAGGAACCAAAACGTTGTAAAAACTGGTGGTAGCCATTGGCATCAACCTCTCCATTATTGACACGTGAAATAAAATCGTTTACAGCATCTATAAGCTGGGTTTGGTTGCTGTATTCGGGTTTGATGTCAAAATCGGGTGCGCCAAAATAAGTAATGTAATTCACGGCATTGCCCGAACTCCACATACGTGGGAGCAAACCAGTATGTTTACTATTAGCACTGATGCGTGCATCTTTCCATGCATTTACCACCACATAACGCCCCTTTTTAAGGTCTTTTTCGTATTTTGGTTTGTCGTCCTTGTAGGGGTTGTCTTCGTCCTGACCTGCATACATATCGGTGTACATGGGTCCGTAGAACAAATGGGTTTCGGGATATTGCTCAAGGTTATAATACGCCAAAAGCGCTCGTGCGTCTGTGGGTGCATTTTCGTTGATTACAGTATTGGCATTGGCGCGAATGGGCAGCATTATCCAAGACGAAAATCCAACCAAAATAAAAACGATACACCACAAACCCGTATTGACTTGCACCCATTTTTTTTGTTGGGTAAGTCGTAATCCCCAAACAAATAAGACCAAAATAGACAGTCCCGCAATGATAGTTCCCGAATTGAATGGCAATCCAAAACTGTTTACAAAGAATACTTCAGCATTTCCAAAATACGCTAAGGTTAGTGGGAGGAGTAGCTTAAAAATAAAGAGTAATACGGCTACAGAGACTACATTTGCCACCACAAAGGATTTCCACGAAAAAGGGTAGTGCTTAAAGTAATACAGCATCCCGATGGCGGGTACGGTGAGTAGTCCCATAAAGTGGACACCAAACGATAATCCAATTAGAAAAGCAATAAGCACCAACCAACGGTCGCCGCGTGGTTTGAGCATGTCTTCTTCCCAACGCAATCCCAACCAAAACATGGCAGAGGTGATAAGCATTGCCATGGCATACACTTCAGCCTCAACGGCATTGAACCAAAAACTATCTGAAAACGTATAGCTAAGCGCACCCACAACACCTGCGCCCAAGACTAAAAAGGCTTGCGCGCCTGTTGGATTTGTTTCTTTAAGTATAAATCGTGTAATGATTCGGGTTAGCGACCAGAACATAAACAAAATGGTAAAGGCACTTGCCAGCACCGACATCATGTTTACCCAAAACGCAACACGCTCAGGACTACTAGCAAAAGAGGAGAAAAAGGCACCCATCATTTGAAAAAGTGGTGCGCCGGGCGGATGCCCAACTTGCAGTTTAGCAGAGGTGGCAATGTATTCGCTACAGTCCCAATAGCTTGCTGTGGGCTCAACAGTAAGGTAGTAGGTTACAAGTGCAATACAGAAAACAAACCAGCCCGTGAGGGTATTTCCTTTAGCGTAGTTCATAAGATTTCTAAAGCCACTAAAGTACGATATCTTAGAAAACCACAAACAAGATTGTGGAAACTATTGGCGCAACAAAAAGTTTGTTTATTTTTGCATCCGCATTGGCCTATGGTGTAACTGGCAACACGTCTGATTTTGGTTCAGAAGAGTCTAGGTTCGATCCCTAGTAGGCCAACGAAAACCCACTCTTATTGGAGTGGGTTTTTTAGTTTTTTTCAAACAAAAAACCCAACGGAACATCCAATCGTTTGTTCCAATCGTTTTCGGTGTGTTCGGCGCCTTCAAACACTTTAGATTTCCAAATAAGCCCCTCAATAGTTGCTTTACTTAAGATGTCATCTATCTTTTTTTGTGCTTCTGCGTAAATGCTATCTAGTGTTTTGGTTCCACGGTCCATGTACAATTTTTTACCGCGCAAAGATTGACTGTTATTTCTCACATATGCTGCAATGGCTCCTGGAAAAGGATTGTCTTTCAAATAAAACTCCACAGTCCAATGTGTTGATAAACAACCAGCGCCTCCAAATACTTTGGGATATTCCATTAGGGCATACAATGAAATGAGACCACCCATACTACTGCCAACAACAAACGTATGGCTTGAATTAGGGTTTGTGTTAAATGTTTTGTCGATGTGAGGTTTTACCTCTTCGACCAAAAATTTAAGATAATCATCTGCGCGTGGGAGCCGATTAAATAACTTTTCGTTGCCTCTTTTGGTATGTTCAATTAAGGAATCTAACAAAGGTGTGGCATATTGTTCAAGTGCTTTTTGAGGAGCAAAATCAGCGTGGCGCGTGCTGGGATTGTTCCAAATACCTACCACAATGGGCAAAGGGTGTATGTCATTTTTAAGTTTCGTTAACACTTCATCAACGCCCCATTCTTGACCGTTCCACGTTTGTGATGCGTCAAAAAGCATTTGCCCATCGTGCATATACAGTACGGGATGTTTTTTGCCCAAGCTATAACTTTTAGGAAGCCAAACATCTATGTTGCGTGCGTCTATATATTCTGATTTAAACGCAGTATAAGATACTATTTTCCCTTCGGCTACACTGAGCCCTTTTTTTGAGTTGGTACAAGCGATTAGAGTTAAAGCAATGACAATAATAAAGACGTGTAGCTTCATTTGGTTAAATGGGTATCATAACATTAAGACACCTAAGGGTTAAAACAACTCATAGATTTTAAAGGCGATTGACTCAAATATACAAAATCCAATTTTATTCCTATATTTGCCCCGTTTAACGGAAAGCGGTAGGGGGACAGGGTCCTCTTTTTTATTTTATGGAATTTACCAAACGCGTACATGATTTGCTTTCAGAAGCACTTGCCGAGCAGCCTTCGCTGTTTTTGGTGGATGCGCATATCGATAGTGCTTCGCATATTCGTGTGGTACTCGATGGGGATGAAGGCGTTACGCTAGAGCAATGCATGCAAGTAAGTCGCCATATCGAGCATAATTTGGATCGAGAAGAACACGATTTTTCTCTTGAAGTGGGTTCTGCTGGAGCAGCCTCACCTCTTACAATTCCACGTCAATACAACAAACACGTAGGACGTATTTTGGCTATTGTAACAAACGATGATCAAAATCTAAAAGGCACGCTTACCACAACAGACAACAATGGCATCACACTGCAATGGAAAGCACGCGAGCCAAAACCTATTGGAAAAGGAAAACATACGGTTACCAAACAAGCCGATGTGCCCTTTACAGACATTAAAAAAGCAACTGTTCAAATTCAATTCACTAAGTAAACATGGAAAATCTGGCACTTATAGAGTCTTTCTCGGAATTTAAAGATGAAAAATTCATCGACCGTGTAACGCTCATGTCCATTTTGGAAGAAGTATTTCGCGCCACGCTAAAGAAAAAATACGGCACCGACGACAACTTCGATATTATCATCAACCCAGACAAGGGAGATTTGGAAATTTGGCGTAACCGCATTGTGGTGGAAGACGGCGAAGTAGAAGATCCAAACGAAGAAATCGAGCTTACGGAAGCACGTAAAATTGAGCCCGATTTTGAGGTTGGAGAAGACGTGTCTGAAGAAGTTAAGTTGGCAGACTTAGGACGTCGAATGGTATTGTCTTTACGCCAAAATTTGGTTGCCCGTATTCACGAGCATGACAACACCATTATTTACAAACAATTTATTGATTTGGTGGGCGAAATCTACACTGCTGAGGTGCATCACATTCGCAACCGTGTGGTTATTTTGTTGGACGATGAGGGCAATGAAATTATCTTGCCTAAAGACCGACAAATACCATCCGATTTTTACCGCAAAGGAGATAACGTTCGTGGGATTATTGAAAGCGTAGAGCTTAAAGGCACCAAGCCAAGTATTGTGATGTCTAGAACATCGCCCAAGTTTTTGGAGAAGCTTTTTGAGCAAGAAATTCCAGAAGTTTTCGATGGGCTGATTACCATCAAAAAAGCCGTTCGCGTTCCTGGCGAAAAAGCAAAAGTAGCCGTAGATTCTTACGACGACCGCATTGATCCTGTTGGGGCTTGTGTAGGAATGAAAGGGTCGCGAATTCACGGAATTGTTCGAGAACTCGGCAACGAAAATATCGACGTTATCAATTACACCAACAACACCCAATTAATGATTACCAGAGCGTTGAGCCCGGCAAAGGTTACTTCCCTAAAAATTGATGAAGAAAACAAGCGTGTTGAGGTAATGATGGACCCAAGCGAAGTGTCCAAAGCCATTGGTCGCGGTGGGTTTAATATCCGTTTGGCTGGACAATTAACTGGGTATGAAATTGACGTGTATCGAGAAGGTATGGAGGAAGATGTAGAGCTTACAGAATTCTCTGACGAAATCGAGGCATGGATTATTGAAGAATTTAAAAAGGCAGGATTGGACACTGCAAAAAGCGTGTTGGAACAAGATGTAGAGGACTTAGTAAAACGCACCGATTTGGAAGAAGAAACCATTAAGGAAGTGCGTCAAGTACTAAGCGCAGAGTTCTCTAACGAATAACCAAGGCATTTTTATAAATTTGAGCGCACAAACATTTTATGGCTGATTTAAAAACGATTCGAATAAACAAAGTACTCCGCGAGTTAAACATCTCGTTGGATCGTGCGGTGGAATCCCTTGCTGAAAAGGGGTTTCAAGTAGAGGCACGACCCACAACCAAAATTTCGCAGCAGGAGTATGAACTTCTTTTGGATGCGTTTCAAACCGACCGCTCTAAAAAAGAAGCTTCGCATGAAGTATTTGAAGAAAAGCGCAAAGAAAAAGAAGCCATTCGTGAACAAACACAAAAAGAGACGCCTCCAGAACCACCTGCCCCAAAACCAGATTCGGTTGTACGTGCGCAAAGTAAATTGGGGGAACTAAAAACGGTGGGTAAAATTGATTTAAACCCAAAACCAAAGCCAGCCCCCAAAAAAGAAGAAGCGCCAAAACCAGCTCCAGCGCCTAAACCTGAAGAGAAAAAGGAGGAAAAACCTGTTGCTAATACCGCACCAGCAGTTGAAAAAGAATCTTCAGAAGAGCCAAGTGTTAAAATAAAAACACAGTATAAAAAGCTAAGCGGACTAAAAACTACTGGCGAAAAAATAGACCTTGCACAATTTAAAAAACCTGAACCCAAAAAATCAACAGAAAGCGAAGGGAACAAACGTCGTAGAAAGCGTATTACCAAAGATACAGGTGCTGGAAACCGTAAATCATCGCAAGATAGAGGCGGTCAAAAACAACAACGCCCAGCTATCCAAAAAGAAGAGCCAACTGAGGAAGAAATCCAAAAGCAAATTCGCGAAACCTTAGAAAAACTTCAAGGAAAAACCACGAAGTCGAAAGGGGCGAAATACCGCCGCGAGAAAAGAGATTCCCACCGTCAAAAATCGGAGGAAGAAGAAGCACTACAAGAAGCGGAAAGTAAAGTCTTAAAAGTAACAGAGTTTGTTACAGTGGGCGAAGTTGCCACGATGATGGATGTGAGCTCAACCCAAATTATTTCTGCATGTATGACGTTGGGCATCATGGTTACCATGAATCAACGCTTAGACGCTGAAACCCTTTCGGTGGTGGCAGAAGAATTTGGTTACGAGGTGGAGTTTGTGACTTCTGACATTGAGGAAGCCATTGAAGAAATTGAAGACAAACCCGAAGATTTAAAACCCCGTGCGCCTATTGTAACGGTAATGGGGCACGTTGACCACGGAAAAACATCTTTACTGGATTATGTCCGAAATGCCAATGTAATTGAGGGCGAGTCGGGTGGAATCACACAGCACATAGGCGCCTATAGTGTGACGCTTAAGAATGGTCAAAAAATCGCTTTTTTGGACACGCCTGGCCACGAAGCCTTTACTGCGATGCGTGCTCGCGGAACGCAGGTTACTGACTTAGTTATTATTGTTGTAGCAGCCGATGACGATATCATGCCACAAACAAAAGAGGCAATTAGCCACGCTCAAGCGGCATCGGTGCCTATTGTTTTTGCTATCAACAAAGTGGACTTACCCACTGCAAACCCCGATAAAATCAAAGAAAGTTTGGCGGGAATGAATTTATTGGTAGAAGACTGGGGCGGTAAAATTCAGTCACACGATATTTCCGCAAAAACAGGGCAAGGCGTTGAGGAGCTACTAGAAAAAGTATTACTTGAAGCAGAGCTTTTAGAATTAAAAGCCAACCCAGACAGAGCTGCACAAGGTACTGTTGTAGAAGCCTATTTGGATAAAGGTCGTGGTTATGTTTCTACCATTTTGGTACAAGCAGGAACCTTGAAAATTGGCGATTATATTTTAGCAGGACGTCACAGTGGTAAAGTACGTGCCATGCACGATGAGCATGGACGTGAGGTTACCGAAGCTGGACCGTCAACACCGGTTTCTATTCTTGGACTAGATGGCGCACCACAAGCTGGAGACAGATTTAATGTGTATTCAGATGAGCGTGAAGCCAAACAAATTGCTACCAAAAGAACGCAACTTGTTCGGGAACAATCGGTGCGAACGCAACGTCATATTACACTTGACGAAATTGGACGGCGTATTGCGTTGGGTGACTTTAAAGAGCTGAACATTATATTAAAAGGAGATGTGGATGGCTCTGTAGAGGCGTTGACCGACTCGTTCCAAAAACTATCTACTGAAGAAATTCAAGTAAACATCATTCACAAAGGAGTGGGTGCTATTACAGAATCCGACGTATTGTTGGCTTCTGCATCGGACGCTATTGTGATTGGATTTAATGTGCGCCCTATGGGAACGGCGCGTCAATTGGCAGAAAAAGAGGAAATCGATATCCGAAGCTACTCCATTATTTACGATGCCATTAACGATCTCAAAGACGCCATGGAAGGCATGCTTTCTCCTGAATTTAAAGAAGAGATTACGGGTAATGCTGAAATTCGAGAAACCTTTAAAATTTCCAAAATTGGAACCATTGCAGGTTGTATGGTAACTGATGGGAAAATTATTCGCAATTCTGGAGTTCGTGTAATTCGTGAGGGTGTTGTGATTCATACAGGTTCTTTAGTGTCGCTGAAACGCTTCAAAGACGATGTGAAAGAAGTGACCAAAGGCTATGATTGTGGATTGCAAATCAAAGGATTTAACGACATCAAAGAGGGTGATGTTGTAGAAGGATACCAGGAAATTGCCATTAAGAAAAAGCTAAAATAATAGCCTAAGGCTTTAGTACAAAAGCAGCTTTAAATCTTCGTTTTATTCGAGTCAATACCTCCAATGCTTCTCGCTCTGTAGCAAACCTCCCCGCTCTAATTTTATAGTTTGGCGTTTCAAATACAAGTCGCGCAGGCAAGTCTGGATATAGCGTTTTAAACTCTTCTAAAACAGTTGTAGTGGACTCAAAGTTGCCATAATGAACTTGAATGGTAAAAAGCCTTTTTTTTGAAGCCTCAGCATCTAAAAGAATTTTTAGTTCTAAAAGATTTGTCAGTTTTTCGGGAGCGTTTAACAATGTGTTTGCTTCTTGAGCGAATGTAATTATGCTAAAAAAACAAAATGCATTTACGAACAAGTGGTTAAAGTGTGTTTTGCGGCATATCATATCAGTCACAAAAATACATCATTATTTAATTAATTTTTTGTTAAAAATGTACTAAACATATTTATTATAACAACCTTATAATCAATAATTTAAATATTTATTTAGACACATTATAAATTATATCTTTAATCGTAGTTGAGGTTTTTAAAATGAGGTCTGTGTCGTAATTTTGCTGACGAATTCGAAAAATGAATTTTATCAACAACTAACCTCTTATGCATAAGGACAGCTTTTTGGCTCACCTTCCGTTACTGATTCTTTCTTTCTGTTTCAGCTTTGTTGTTGCTGCACAAGAACCCGATATTCAAAAGGGAAAAGCATTATTTAATGCTAACTGTGCTGCATGTCACAAACTAAACAAACGCGCTGTTGGTCCTGCGTTAGCTGGCGTAAGCGCCAAGTATGACAAAGAATGGCTTTACAGCTGGATTAAGAATTCAACGGCAATGGTTAAAGCTGGCGACGCGCAAGCGGTCGCCATTTTTGAGGAATACAACGGCTCTGTAATGACTTCGTTTCCGCAGCTTTCAAACGAGGACATTGACAACATTTTAGCCTATTCAGATTACACACCCCCTGCTCCTGCTGCTGCTGCACAACCAGCAGCATCAACTACTCAGGCAGAAGGTAGTTTTAGTAACGACCTTATATTAGGTGTACTTGTACTGGTGCTTGCTGCACTTGTGGTTATGCTATTTTTGGTTACCAAAACCCTTAAGCAAATAGCTGCCGCCAACGGTATTGAAGTTGTTAAAGAAAAAAAACCTAAGCGCACACCGCTTTGGAAGGCATATGCACAAAACCCGTTTTTGGTTTTTGTTACAGTTGTGTTTTTATTGCTTTCTAGTGCTTATGTGGGGTATAATTATTTGATGCAAGTGGGTATTGATCAAGGTTATATGCCAATCCAACCCATTCATTACTCGCATAAAATCCACGCGGGCGACAACCAAATTGAATGTAAGTATTGTCACTCATCGGCAAGGGTTTCCAAGCATTCTGGAATTCCATCGCTTAATGTGTGTATGAACTGTCACATGAACATTGCAGAGTACAACGGCGAGGAAGATTTAGAAAAAGGCTACACCAAAGAATTTTATACCAACGAAATCAAAAAGCTTTACAAAGCGGTTGGATGGGACGAAAACACCCAAAGCTATACGGGCGAAACGCAGCCTGTGAAGTGGGTGCGTATCCACAACCTTCCAGATTTTGTGTACTTTAATCACGCACAGCACGTTTCTGTTGCGGGAGTTGATTGTCAAAAATGTCATGGTCCGGTAGAAGAAATGGAGATTATGTATCAGCACTCCTCACTAACCATGGGATGGTGTATCAATTGTCACCGCGAAACAAATGTGAATGTCAAAGACAACGCATATTATACTAAAATTCACGAGGAACTATCTAAAAAATACGGAGTAGAAAAACTTACTGCTGCCCAAATGGGAGGGTTAGAATGCGGTAAGTGTCACTATTAAGATTTAACATATGCCCAACCAAAAGAAATACTGGAAAAGCGAAGTTGAGCTCAATGAGCAATCTACTTTGGTGGAAGAATTAGCCCAAAAGGAGTTTGCCCAAAAACTCCCTGAAGATCTTTTAGGAACTACGGAACTCCCAGAAAGTGATACTTCTCGTCGCGACTTTTTAAAATACATGGGCTTTAGTACGGCTGCGGCTACCTTAGCTGCCTGTGAAGGTCCTGTGAATACTTCTATTCCTTACGTTGTTCAACCAGAACAAATCATACCAGGGATTGCAAATTATTACGCAACCACCATAGTTGACGGTTTTGACACGGCAAGTGTGTTGATTAAAACGCGTGAGGGTCGTCCAATTAAGGTAGAAAACAACACGGACGCACCTGTAAATAATATCGCAAACGCGCGTGTTCATGCGTCGGTATTGTCGTTATATGACAGTATGCGTGTGCAAGGACCAACTCAATCAGGTGTTGATGTAAGCTGGGAAACCTTAGAAGCCAATGTAGGACAACAACTGGCACAATTGGCGGATGAAAAATCGCCTGTTGCGCTTATCACGCCATCGCTTGCAAGCCCTACTACAGCACAAATTATTAGTGATTTTCAAGCGAAGTTTCCTAACGTAACGCACTATGCTTACGATGCTGTTTCAGAAACCGCTGCCCTCAATGCTTTTGAACAAGCATATGGCAAACGTGCACTTCCAAGCTACGACTTTAGCAAGGCAACCTGCATTGTTTCTATTGGAGCAGATTTCTTAGGCGATTGGCAAGGTCGAGGTTTTGAATCCGGATATGCCAAAACGCGTGTACCTAAAGGTAAAAATGGCAAAGCCAAAATGTCAAAGCATTATCAGTTTGAGGCAAATATGACTTTGTCTGGCGCCAATGCTGACTATCGTTTTCCTACTACGGCTACGGAACAGCAATTTGTGCTTGCAGCCCTTTATGGTGCATTGACAAATCAATCTTTTCCAACGCCACTTTCCGCTGAGGTTAAGAAAAAAGTAGCAAAAATTGCTGCCGAACTTAAAGCTGCTGGCAATGGTGCGATTGTGGTTACAGGTCTTCAGAACGAGGATGCACAACGTGCTGCTTTGGCAATGAACCAAGTACTGGGTTCTGCTGTTATTGATGTTCAACACAACACCCAATTGCGTCAAGGGAATGCAAGCGTGATGAGTCAGCTTGTAAACGACTTGAACGCTGGAAAAATTGGTGGTGTGATTATGGCGGGTGTAAATCCTGCATATACATTGCCTAATGCAGATGCGTTTGTTGCAGGACTTAAAAAAGCAAAGCTATCGGTTGCCTTTAGCATGAAAAATGACGAAACAGCCATTCACAGCCAGTGGGTTGCTGCTGCGCCACACTACCTTGAGTCTTGGGGAGATGTGGAGATGAAAACAGGGCATTTTGCACTTACGCAACCAACCATTCGTCCACTATTTGACACCAAACAATTTCAAGATGTGTTGTTATCCCTTTCTGGAAGCACACAAAAATATGATGATGCGATTAAAGCATATTGGTCTTCAAATATCTTGGGAGGTACATCTTTTAATGAAGCATTACACGATGGATATGTTGTAACAAAAAAATCGGATAATTTACGCTACAGCGACAACGTTGATGCACTTGTACAGAGACTTGCTCGTGCAAAAGCAAAGGCAGGTTTGGAATTGCATTTGTACACCAAAACAGGGATAGGCGATGGACAACAAGCCAACAATCCTTGGCTACAAGAATTACCAGATCCAATCACACGTGTTACTTGGGATAATTATCTTACTGTTTCTAAAGCAGATGCAGAATCTCTTGGGCTTAAAAACATCAATCAATCCGATGGAGCATTAGACGGTAGCATTGCTGAAATTACGCTTAACGGAACAACAGTAAAAGCTCCCGTACTTATTCAACCAGGGCAGGCAAAAGGAACAGTTGGTCTCGCATTGGGATATGGAAAAACTGCGGGAATGAAATCCGAAATGCAAGTAGGAACAAACGCATATCCTTTATATAAAAACTTTAATCCAATACAAACGGTTTCAGTTACTGTTGCTGACGGCATGCATGAATTTGCGTGTACGCAGTTGCAAAATACCTTAATGGGTAGAGGTGAGATTGTTCGTGAAACGACGCTTGAGATTTTTAATACCAAAGATGCCAAGTACTGGAACCCAATGACACAGGTGTCACGCGACCACGTTGAGGTTGATGTTACCTCTCAGGAAGCCGACATGTGGCAACCATTTGATCGTTCCATTGGACATCATTTTAATTTGTCTATCGACTTAAACGCCTGTACAGGCTGTGGTGCATGTGTGATTGCGTGTCATGCCGAAAACAACGTTCCAGTTGTTGGAAAACGTGAAATTCGCAAATCACGCGATATGCACTGGTTGCGTATTGACCGTTATTACTCTTCAGAAGAGACCTTTGAAGCAGATTTAGAAAAAGTAGATAACATCAGCGGATTAGGCGAATCGCTTTCTACTTTTGGTAAAATGGAAGATCCTTCTGCAAATCCGCAGGTAACCTTCCAACCCGTAATGTGTCAGCACTGTAACCACGCACCTTGCGAAACGGTTTGCCCTGTGGCAGCAAGTTCTCATGGGCGTCAAGGGCAAAATCACATGGCGTATAACCGCTGTGTGGGAACACGCTATTGCGCCAACAACTGTCCGTATAAAGTACGTCGCTTTAACTGGTTCTTATACAACAAAAACGATGAATTTGATTACCACATGAATGATGATTTGGGTCGTATGGTACTCAATCCAGACGTGGTAGTGCGCTCTAGAGGTGTGATGGAAAAATGTTCGTTGTGTATTCAAATGACACAAAAAACAATTTTAGACGCCAAGCTTGAAGGTCGTGAAATCAAAGACGGTGAATTCCAAACCGCATGCTCTAACGCTTGTGGAACAGGGGCCCTTGCTTTTGGTGATATCAACGACAAAGAAAGTGAAGTTGCACACCTCAAAGAAGACAAGCGTATGTATCACTTGTTGGAAAGTGTAGGAACTGAACCCAATGTAATGTACCAAGTAAAGGTTAGAAATACTTAAGAAACGATTTATGGCAAGTCACTACGAAGCACCCATTAGAAAGCCCTTAGTTACGGGGAATAAATCGTATCACGATGTTACGGTTGATATTGCTGCGCCAGTAGAAAACCCCCCAAACAAGCAATGGTTTTTGGCATTTGGAATTGCGCTTACTGCATTTTTGTGGGGATTGGGGTGTATCATTTACACCATTTCTACAGGAATTGGCGTTTGGGGATTGAATAAAACCGTTGGCTGGGCATGGGATATTACCAACTTTGTATGGTGGGTAGGTATTGGTCACGCGGGAACATTGATTTCGGCGGTACTTTTATTGTTCCGTCAAAAATGGCGTATGGCGATTAACCGCTCTGCCGAGGCGATGACTATTTTCTCTGTTATTCAAGCTGGACTATTCCCAATCATTCACATGGGACGTCCGTGGTTGGCATATTGGGTTCTACCTATTCCAAACCAATTTGGTTCGTTATGGGTAAACTTTAACTCACCATTGCTTTGGGACGTATTTGCAATTTCAACTTATTTGTCTGTGTCACTTGTATTTTGGTGGACTGGGCTACTTCCTGATTTCGCCATGATTCGCGACAGAGCCATTAAGCCCTTCCAAAAGAAAATTTACGGACTATTGAGTTTTGGTTGGAGTGGACGCGCCAAAGATTGGCAGCGCTTTGAAGAAGTTTCGTTGGTATTAGCAGGATTGGCAACGCCACTTGTACTTTCGGTACACACCATTGTATCGTTTGACTTTGCAACTTCGGTAATTCCAGGTTGGCATACCACCATTTTCCCACCGTATTTTGTTGCAGGAGCTATTTTCTCTGGCTTTGCCATGGTAAACACACTGCTTATTATTATGCGTAAGGTTTCCAGATTGGAAAATTATATCACTTTGCAGCACATTGAACTAATGAACATCGTAATTATGATTACGGGTTCTATTGTTGGAGTTGCCTACATCACGGAGTTGTTTATTGCTTGGTATTCTGGAGTTGAATACGAACAATACGCTTTCTTAAACCGTGCCACTGGTCCTTACTGGTGGGCATATTGGGCAATGATGACGTGTAACGTATTCTCACCACAGCTCATGTGGTTTAAAAAACTAAGAACAAGCATAATGTTCTCGTTTATTATTTCCATTGTGGTAAATATCGGAATGTGGTTTGAGCGATTTGTGATTATTGTAACCTCGCTACACCGCGATTATTTACCTTCTTCTTGGACGATGTTCTCACCTACGTTTGTAGATATTGGAATTTTTATTGGAACGATTGGATTCTTCTTTGTGTTGTTCTTGTTGTATGCACGTACCTTCCCTGTAATAGCACAGGCAGAAGTAAAATCGATTTTGAAATCATCGGGAGATAAATACAAAAACACCCATAGCCATGAGTAGTAAATTAGTACATGCCGTTTATGACGATGATGATACGCTTTTGCATGCTGTAAAAGATGTAAAAAAAGCTGACTATCACATTGAGGAAGTATTTACCCCATTCCCAGTACACGGATTGGACCATGCTATGGGATTGGCAGGAACCCGTATTGCGGTTGCTGCTTTTATGTATGGCATTTTAGGTTTTACAGTTGCCATTGTTATGATAAATTATATCATGATTGAGGATTGGCCGCAAAACATTGGTGGAAAACCAAGCTTTTCCTTTATGGAAAATCTACCTGCGTTTGTCCCTGTAATATTTGAAATGACGGTATTTTTTGCAGCGCACCTTATGGTGATTACGTTCTATTTGCGTAGCAAATTATGGCCCTTTAAAAAAGCCGAAAACCCGATGCCCGAAACCACAGACGACAAGTTCTTGATGCAAGTAGCCGTTGACGGTGACGAGAAAAAATTAATGACCCTGTTAAAAAAATCAGGGGCTATAGATATCAGTATTCACGAAAACGAGCACGCATGAAAAATATAATTCTTTTGTTTGTATTGAGTTCGCTACTGTTGGTGTCTTGTTTTAACCCATCTAAGCCCAATTACCAGTATTTCCCGAATATGTACGAATCTGTTGGGTATGAAACTTATGCAGAGTCTAATGCATTTAGAAATGGTATTGAGGCACAACTTCCTGCTGATGGATCTGTTGCTCGTGGATGGACTCCTTACGATTACCCCAACACAAACGAAGGCTACGAAGACGCAAAAGCCAATTTGGTTTCGCCACTTGAGCAAACCGATGCGCATCGTGCAGAAGGCAAAGAACTCTATGGAGTTTATTGTGCTGTTTGCCACGGTTCTAAAGGCGATGGTCAAAGTATCTTGATGACACGCGAAAAGTTTTTGGGAATTCCAAGCTATGCCGACAGGGATATCACGGACGGAAGTATTTACCATGTATTGATGTATGGTAAAAATGCGATGGGCTCGCACGCAGGGCAAGTGAATGCTACTGAGCGCTGGCAAATTGCCCAACATGTAATGTATTTACGTAACGAATTGACAAAATAATTGGCCATGTACACCTTTGCTCAACGACTAAAAATTACCGCTTTTGTTCTTATGGGACTTGGCCTTATTGGGTTAGCTATTGGTTTTGCTAGCACACCTTCTACGGTGGCTGAAGCACAGGCTATGGTTGCCGATGCCCACGGCGGACACGGAGATGCTCACGGAAGTGAACACAATGCCCACGATACACATGCTACTGACAGCCATAAAGAAGATACTCATCACGATGATGCTTATGCGGCAGATGCTCACGGCGAACATCATGATGATGCACATGGCGAACATTTGTTACACCAATTGCAAAACAAGCCTTGGGCTGCACTTTATGTGGCTGCCTTTTTCTTTTTCATGATTGCGTTAGGAACCCTTGCGTTCTACGCAATTCAGCGTGCTGCACAAGCGGGTTGGCCTATTTTGCTCTATCGTGTAATGGAGGGAATTACTGCGTATTTGGTGCCAGGCTCTATTATTATTTATGTGTTTTTGGTCCTCACGGGACTTCACGCTAACCACCTTTTTGTATGGATGGATGCCGAAACAGTAGCACACGACGAAATTATTCAAGGGAAAGTAGGGTATTTGAATGTACCGTTCTTTCTTATCCGTGCGGCTATCTACCTCTTAGGATGGAATGCATACCGCTATTTTTCTCGTAAATTTTCATTGGCGCAAGACAATGCGCCTTCTGGAGATATAAGCAATCACAAAAAGAACTTCCGTATCTCGGCTGGATTCTTGGTATTCTTCTTTGTTACCGAATCTATGATGGCGTGGGATTGGATTATGTCATTAGACCCACACTGGTTTAGTACCTTATTTGGTTGGTATGTATTGGCAAGTATGTTGGTAACGGCTGTTACCGTTATTGCTTTGGTTTCTATCTACCTAAAATCAAAAGGATATTTACCTAAAGTAAACCACAGTCATTTGCACGATTTGGCAAAGTTTATGTTTGGGCTTAGCGTCTTTTGGACCTATTTGTGGTTTTCCCAGTTTATGCTGATTTGGTATTCCAATATTCCAGAGGAAGTAACCTATTTCCTTACACGAATTGACGATTATAACCTACCATTTTTTGGTATGGTTGTGATGAATTTTATTTTCCCACTGCTTATTTTAATGAGTAGTGATTACAAACGCTCCAACTGGATTATCGTAATGGCGGGTATCATTATTGTGATTGGTCATTACATCGATATTTTCAACATGATTATGCCTGCTACTGTTGGTGACCAATGGTTTATCGGTTGGGCTGAAATAGGTGGATTCCTATTCTTTGCCGGACTGTTTATTTATGTGGTGTTCCGCGCGCTAAGCAAAGCGCCATTAGAGGTAAGTGGCGATCCTTATGTTGGAGAGAGTGAACGATTTGTATATTAATATAACAAGTAAATGACTGCAGTTATTCTTTTCGCGATTTTGGTTTTAGTGGGTGTTGCTATTTGGCAAATCACCAAGATTTTTGAGCTCTCGCAGCTACGTCAAACCAAAGATGACTCGCAAGTTGCCAACGACCAAGACAACCACCGTAACGGGCAGTTAATGTTTGTATTCTTGGTATTCATCTACTTGCTCACCATATATTCGTTTTGGGCATGGGGCGATGTGCTTCTACCAGAATCAGCATCCGAACACGGACAAGATATTGATCGTTTGATGTGGATTTCGTTTGCGCTTATCTTTTTTGTTCAAACCATTACTCAAGCTTTACTTCACTATTTTTCGTGGAAATACCGCGGTCGAAAAGGGCAAAAAGCATTGTTTTATGCAGATAACGATAAGCTTGAATTTATCTGGACGATTATTCCTGTTATCACGTTGGCAGGATTAATTATGTACGGACTATTCACGTGGACGGCTATCATGAACATTGAAGAAAACGATGAGGCATTGGTGGTAGAGCTTTATGCGCAACAGTTTAACTGGAAGGCACGCTATGCTGGTGCTGATGGTGTTTTGGGCGATGCCAACGTTCGTTTTTTACAAGATTATGATGGACTAAATTTGGTTGGAATTGATTCTTCTGACCCATACGGATTGGATGATGTTGTGGTGCAAGAATTGCACTTGCCAAAAGGCAGAGAGGTGATTTTTAAAATGCGCTCACAAGACGTATTGCACTCGGCATATATGCCGCACTTTAGAGCACAGATGAACTGTGTGCCAGGTATGATTACCGAATTTGCTTTTACACCAACAATGACTACCGAAGAAATGCGCCAAACACCTGAAATGGCAGCTAAGGTTGAAAAGATTAATAAAATTAGATATGAAAACAGTCAAGCCTTAATGGCCAATGGCGAGGAAGGTTTAGACGCGTATCAATTTGATTATTTGTTACTTTGTAATAAAATTTGTGGTGCATCGCACTACAATATGCAAATGAAAATTGTTGTAGAAGAAGAGAAAGATTTTAACAACTGGCTGGCTCAGCAAACCACCTTTGCACAGACCATCCAACAGTAAAAAGATAACTATGGGAGCAGATCACGCACATCACAAAGAAACGTTTATTACCAAGTACATCTTTAGTCAAGACCATAAGATGATTGCAAAGCAATATCTTATCACAGGCTTAATCATGGGAATTATCGGAATTGCCATGTCGCTACTCTTTCGTTTGCAGTTGGCATGGCCAGAAAAGTCATTTGGTGTTTTTGAAACGTTTTTATGGAAATGGGCACCCGAAGGTGTTATGGATCCTAATGTTTATTTGGCGTTGGTAACCATTCACGGTACGTTGATGGTGTTTTTTGTACTCACAGCAGGATTGAGCGGTACGTTTAGTAACTTGCTTATTCCATTGCAGATTGGTGCACGCGATATGGCATCAGGACTATTAAACATGATTTCGTACTGGCTGTTTTTCCTTTCGTCGGTAATCATGATTGCATCACTTTTTGTAGAGTCTGGGCCTGCAGCAGCAGGATGGACGATTTATCCACCCCTTAGTGCATTGCCACAGGCACAACCCGGTTCAGGATTAGGAATGACGCTTTGGTTGGTGTCTATGGCTATTTTTATCGCTTCATCGCTTTTGGGGTCGTTGAACTATATTGTGACCGTAATCAACTTACGCACCAAAGGGATGTCCATGACACGACTTCCGCTTACCATTTGGGCGTTCTTTGTAACGGCAATTATCGGTGTGGTTTCATTCCCAGTATTGCTTTCTGCGGCATTGCTGCTTATCATGGATAGAAGTTTTGGAACATCCTTTTTCTTGTCAGATATTTTCATTCAGGGCGAGGTGCTTCACTATCAAGGAGGTTCACCTGTTTTATATGAGCACTTATTTTGGTTTTTAGGACACCCCGAAGTGTATATTGTACTACTTCCTGCGTTGGGAATTACCTCTGAAGTGTTGGCAACAAATGCCCGTAAACCTATATTCGGATATCGTGCCATGGTAGCGTCTATTTTGGCGATTGCCTTTTTATCCACTATCGTTTGGGGACACCATATGTTTATCTCAGGGATGAATCCGTTCTTAGGGTCGGTATTTACGTTTACCACGCTATTGATTGCCATTCCATCGGCGGTAAAAGCATTTAACTACATTACTACCTTGTGGAAAGGAAACCTCCAAATGAATACGGGAATGTTATTCTCCATCGGGTTGGTTTCTACCTTTATTTCGGGTGGTCTTACAGGAATTATTTTGGGGGATAGTACGTTGGATATTAATGTACACGACACCTATTTTGTAGTTGCGCACTTCCACTTGGTTATGGGAATTTCGGCGCTTTATGGATTGTTTGCAGGGGTTTACCATTGGTTTCCAAAAATGTTTGGACGAATGATGAACAAAAACTTAGGATATGTTCATTTTTGGGTAACCGCAATTTGTGCTTATGGCGTTTTCTTCCCGATGCACTTTATTGGCATGGCAGGATTACCAAGACGTTATTATTCCAACACGGCGTTTCCATACTTTGATGACCTTGCTAATATTAACGTGATTATTACCATTTTTGCGCTTATCGCAGGTGCTGCACAGTTGGTATTCCTATACAATTTTATACACAGTATTTTTTACGGCAAGAAGACCGTACAAAACCCATGGAAGTCCAACACTCTTGAATGGACAGCCCCTGTGGAACACATGCACGGAAACTGGCCCGGAGCTATTCCACATGTACACCGTTGGGCATACGATTATTCAAAGCCTGGACATGATGAGGATTTTGTTCCTCAAAACGTTCCTTTGGCTGAAGGCGAAGAAGAACTACAACATTAAACTTAAGCCTCTTTACGGGGCTTTTTTTATTCCTTAGCGCATTCATATGCACTACTAACAGGGGAAACATTAAGTTGGTTTTCTTGTGGTGAGATATATGGAATACCAATAGTAAGTCCGCGTAAAACCAAGAGGATGCCCACAAGCCCTGTAAGCAAGGGCAAAAGCCATCGAGTTGATTGCAGTTTAAGCACAAATTTTTGTGGTATAACATAAGATAATCCCAATGCAGGGAGGGTTCCCAGTCCAAAAAACAGCATATAAACACTACCTTTTATGGGGTCAAAAAAAGCGGCACTAGCGGCAAGGGCAACATCAAGCCCATGAACGGTTGGCTACATTATTGCTGTACTTAAAAACACATTTGGAACAAATGGTCTTGGGGAACTAAATGTTTTTTTAAAGCGCT
>JAFMFL010000095.1 GCA_017856205.1 Flavobacteriaceae bacterium | reverse complement strand
TGGTGCTTTTACACGACTCCGGCAGCCGTTATGTTGGCAAAATGTATAACGACGACTGGATGAAAGAAAAAGGGTTTTTGTAAAAGCAATAATAGTTAGATTACCCCATCGCAATGGCACCAATTACTCCTGCCAAAAGCGCAATAACATAAAACCCTATCACTACTATTGTTAAGATCCCGCTAAGCCTATAATGTGCTTTTAGGTTTTTAAATCCGTCTGCTAAGGCTTCGCTGTTATTGGTGTTTATGGCTGTTTTTAAACGTTTTGAAAAACGATATAAATACAGATATAAGAAAAAGCAAATAAGAGCTAACACAAGATAAATGACGGTAACCATTCCTGTGCCAATGGCTCCAAATGCTGCATTATCAAAATCTGGTATCAAGGCAGTAATGCTGCCTATAAATAGTGCCATTATGGCAATAAACACGCACATGACAAACCCAACAATAGACAAAAAGTGTGTCCATTTTCGAGTTTGATTTAGGTGCTCAATAGCTATTTGTGTAAGGGTTAATGAAGTACTCATAACATAGGTTTTTAGAGGTTAATTAAGACATAAAACAAGTTTTAACCCAAATAGCATAATACAAAAGGAAACAGTTGGTTAAGCCTTGTTTTTATGTGGTTTGGGTTTTGTTTAGCACTAAACTAACAAAAAAATAAAGACCAAGCAAAATACTCGGTCTTTATAAAGTTTTAATATGGAGTATTCCTTAAAAACAATAAGTGTTTTCCGCAGCTAGTTTTTCAGCAACTTTATTTCGCAGTGCAATTACGTTTGGATATTCCACATATTTGGTGTAGCGCTTAAGCCCCATCAGCAATGCTTTTTGCTCGTCGCCTTCGGCAAATCCAAGAATGGCTTCACGTCCTTTAGCAGTGATTTTTTCTGTGGCCTCAAACAAATACAACTGACTTAGTGCCACTTGATATTCTTGCGCCTCAAGTCCGTAGGTATCCACGTTTTTCTCTGCCCGTAACAGTGCAGACTCTGCCATATAAATCTCTATCAAAATATCGGCTACCGCCAACAGTAATTGTTGGTGGTGTTCCAATTCAGTACCGTATTTCTGTACACCTGCTCCCGCAACCATCAAAAACACTTTTTTAAGATTTTTAAGCACATGCTTTTCTTGGCTCAATGGCTTTGAAAAATCGGGGATAGCAAAATCAGGGATACCCAATAATTCCTCGCCTACAGCCGTAGCAGGACCAATCAAATCCAATTGTCCTTTCATGGCTTTTTTAATTAACATGCCTACGCTCAGTATTCGGTTTATTTCGTTTGTACCTTCGTAAATACGAGCAATCCGCGCATCGCGCCAGGCCGTTTCCATAGGGGTGTCGGCAGAGAATCCCATACCGCCAAAAATCTGAACACCCTCATCTGCTGTATTTTGCATATCCTCAGAACATGCGACTTTTAAAATAGAACATTCAATCACGTATTCTTCCACGCCTTTTAACTCCGCCTCTTGGTGACTGTTTCCAGCAGCTTTGCGTAGGGCAATACGGTCTTCAATATCTTTTGCCGCTCGGTAACATGCCGATTCACCCGCATATAGGCTCGTTGCCATAGTAGCTAATTTTTGTTTAATGGCACCAAACTGCGCAATAGGGGTTTTAAACTGCACACGCTGGTTGGCATACGAAACCGACTCATTGATGCTACGGCGTTGACCGTCAAGTGTGGCTACCGCCAACTTGATACGCCCTATGTTTAGGGCGTTCATGGCAATTTTAAAGCCATTACCACGTTCAGAAAGCATATTTTCTACTGGCACTTTGGTGTCGCTAAAAAACACCTGTCGGGTAGAGGAGGCGTGTATGCCAAGCTTTTTTTCTTCCTCTCCCATGCTAATACCGTTTTCAGGGTCATTGGGTACAATAAATCCTGTTATGTTCTTATCGTCCTCTATGCGTGCAAAGACAATCATCAAATCGGCGTAGCCCGCATTTGAAATCCATATTTTTTGCCCCGAAATAAGGTAGTGCGAACCATCTTCAGAAAGTACGGCTTTGGTTTTACCACTATTGGCATCCGAACCTGCCGTTGGCTCTGTAAGGCAATAGCAACCAATCCATTCGCCCGAAGCTAATTTGGGCACGTATTTTTTCTTTTGTTCCTCGTTTCCATAAAGTACAATGGGCATGGTGCCAATCCCTGTATGCGCACCAAAAGCTGTTGACAACGACCCCGATGCACCAGACATATATTCACACACCAACATAGTATCCACAAAGCCCATTCCCAATCCGCCGTAAGCCTCAGGAACACTTACACCCAAAAAACCCATCTCGCCAATTTTACGCATGAGCTCAAAGGTGTAATCGTAATCTTTGCTTTCAAAGCGTTCGCGTGCAGGCCATACCTCTCTATCAGCAAATTCTTGAATGGCTTCGCGCATCATGCGCTGCTCTTCATTAAATTCTTCAGGGGTAAACACATCTGCAGCTTGCGTTTCTTGCAAGATAAATGCGCCTCCACGAGTCAGTTTTCGTTCTACTGTTTCCATAATTTAAAGTTTAAATTCGTTCAAAAATTCCTGCTGCACCTTGTCCAGTACCCACGCACATGGTTACCATGCCGTATTTGTTTTTTCTCTTTTTCATTTCGTCAAAAAGCTGTACCGAAAGCTTAGCCCCAGTACACCCAAGAGGGTGTCCAAGTGCAATGGCACCACCATTTACATTGATGATATCGGGATTTAACCCCAACGTTCGAATAACGGCTAATGACTGTGAGGCAAAGGCTTCGTTTAGCTCAATTAATTCAATATCTTCTTGCTTCATTCCAGCTTGTTTGAGCGCTTTTGGAATGGCTGCTACAGGTCCAATACCCATAATGCGAGGCGGAACTCCTGCAGCGGCATAACTAACCATTCGGGCAATAGGTGTCACCCCCAACTCCTTTACCATGTCTTCGCTCATCACTAGCACCATGGCAGCGCCATCGCTTGTTTGCGAGGCATTTCCTGCCGTAACCGATCCCCCGTTGGCAAACACAGGGCGAAGTTTTGCTAGTTTTTCTAGGGCGGTATCGGCACGTGGACCTTCATCGGTATCTACCACGTAACTTCGTGTTTTTTTGGTGTTACCCTCTAAATAGGTTTCCTCAATATGGATGGGAACAATTTGCTCTTTAAAAGCCCCATTTTCAATGGCGGCAAGTGCTTTTTGATGCGATGCGTATGAAAATGCGTCTTGATCTTCTCGAGAGATATTGTATTCTTTGGCAACGGCTTCGGCGGTAAGTCCCATACCCCAATAATAGTCTTCGTTTCCTTTTTTTACCACATCATAATCGGGTACAGGTTTATATCCACCAAACGGAATATAGCTCATGCTTTCAGAACCACCTGCAATGATGCAGTCTGCCATTCCCGATTGGATTTTGGCGGTTGCCATGGCAATGGTTTCCAGTCCCGATGCGCAGTAACGGTTTACGGTTACACCCGGAACTTCATCGGTTTCCAATCCCATGAGTGAAATCAATCGTGCCATATTTAACCCCTGTTCAGCTTCAGGCATGGCATTTCCAACAATCACATCGTCGATGCGCTTTTTATCTAATTCTGGGATAGCATTCATCAAATGCGCAACCGTTTCGGCTGCGAGTTCATCGGGGCGCTTAAAGCGGAAAAGTCCCCGAGGCGCTTTTCCAACGGCGGTGCGGTAGGCACGAACAATATAAGCTGTTTTCATAGTTAATTTCGTAAAGGTTTTCCTGTTTTTAGCATATGTTGTATGCGTTCCAATGTTTTTCGTTCGGCACAAAGCGACAAAAACGCCTCACGCTCAATTTCCAATAAATAGCGTTCGCTGACCTTTGTGGCTTGCGACAAATCGCCACCCGCCATGACGTATGCCAGTTTGTTGGCAATTTTTTGGTCGTATTCAGAAATGTAATGTCCTGCTTCCATACTATCTGTACCTACCAAAAACATGCCTAAAGCTTGTTTTCCAAGAACTTTAATGTCTGTACGTTGTTGTGGTTGGGTGTAACCACGCTGCGCCATCAATAGGGCTTCTTGTTTGGCAATACTGAGTTGTCGTTTGCTATCTACCACCACCGTGTCTTTTCCTTTTTGAAGTACGCCAAAATCAAACGCCTCGTAACCTGAAGTAGCCACTTTTGCCATACCAATGGCAAGGAAATATTCTTGTAGTACGTTTAGCTCAACATCATTTTTGCGGAAGGTATCTGCAGCACGAAGGGTCATTTCTTTGGAGCCGCCACCGCCAGGAATTACCCC
>JAFMFL010000020.1 GCA_017856205.1 Flavobacteriaceae bacterium | reverse complement strand
AAAGATTCGTAAAACTTTTTTAGGCGCTCTTGGGCAGAAATAAAAATTTCTTTGTCTGTGGGTACTGCGGCAATGCTTTTTTGCATTAGTTTTCGCCCATACTCTTTTGCTCGGTGTTTTTGATGCACCACAACACGGCCAATTACACAAGGGTTTTGATTGAGAAAAATTCGGGCATAGCCAATTAAATCACTATCGGAAAACGCACATAAATGATGGGCTGTTTCGTCTTTTCCGTCTAGATCCAAATAAGCGCAGTTTTGCTCAACAACAAACACGGCGGCGCGAAGCGCCAAAATTTTGTAAAGTAGTTCTGGTGAAAGTTCTTTCCAAGTATAAAGCTGCCACGTTAGCAACATTGGGATATTTTAGTTACCCGGCGCTCATGTCTTCCGCCTTCAAAATCTGTAGTTAAGAATGTTTTGACCATATCTTTTACTACTTGTTCAGAAACAAAACGTGCGGGAATGCTTAAAATATTGGCGTTATTATGTTGTCTGGCGAGGGCGCTCAGCTCTGCTGTCCAACAAAGTGCCGAGCGTATTTCGGTATATTTATTTGCGGTCATGTTAGCGCCATTTCCGCTACCGCAAATAATAATACCAAAATCTGCTTTACCGTCACGCACATCAACTGCTACAGGATGAATAAAATCTGGATAATCTACACTTTCTGTTGTGTCGGTTCCGTGGTTATGATAAGTGTGTCCAAGATCAGTTATTAGAGAAAGCAATTCTTTTTTTAGTTCGGGCCCAGCGTGGTCGTTACCAATAGCAATATGCATAAGATGAAAATTATGCACTAAATTACGATTTTATTATTGTTGATAAACCTCATTTTTTCATCGTATTTAGAAATACGTTTTGTAAATAGTGGTGTTTATTTCTTTTAATAATTGTTAAAAAGAAAAAGGATAATAATCACATTTAAAAAATAATATGATTTAAGAATAAATGTTTTAGTTGTTTATTTAAACCCCATCCACAATTTTTTTTAGTTTATTAACATTATATTTTAGATAAATAATCATTTAACCTCTTTATTTAAAGCAATATAAATTAAAGTGAAAAAAGTTATACCACTTATTCACACCCTATCATAACCAGCATACTTAAATTAAATTTAAAAAAATAAAAGATGATTAATTAACATGTGGATAAGTGTTTGGGTGGTTATAGAAACATTACCTTTGCTGATATGGGCAAGAAAAAGAAAACACTTTCTGTTAAAAAAAATATTTTAAATCTATTTGATCAGTACCCAATACAAACATTTACCTACAAACAAATTGCAGCTCGTCTTGGTGTGACAGATCCAAGTGGACGCAATCATATTATAAAAAGCCTTAAAAAACTTGCAGACCAAAAACTAATAGACCAACACACGCGAGGAAGTTATAAAGCAAAATCAAGAAAAAAACAACACGAGGGAACTCTTGATTTATCAGGAAAAGGTGTTGGTTATATCATTTGTGAAAATTTTGAAGAAGATTTGATAGTTGCTTCCAATCAGTTTCATAAAGCATTTAGCGGTGACACGGTCCGTTTTTATGTGTATCCCGCAAGAGGAAAAAAAAGAAAAGAAGCAAAAATTTTAGATGTTGTTTCTAGAAAACGCACACAATTTGTAGGAACACTCCAAAAAAAGAATGGAACATCCTTTGTGCGTGTAAGCCCAAAAATAACATCTGTGGATTTTTATATTGATGCAGAACCAAAAATGAAAACCCAAGACGGCGACCGGGTTTTAATTTCATTCACCTCTTGGAAAGAAACGAAGTCACCACAAGCAAAAATTGAAGAAGTATTGGGAGTTCCTGGGGAAGCCGACACAGAAATGCACACCATTTTAGCAGAATACGGGCTACCTTATAAATTTGATGAGCACGTAGAAGCGGAAGCAAATCAAATAGATGTCCATTTAAATGAAAAAGAAATTTCTCGCCGATTGGATTATAGAGATGTACTTACATTCACTATTGATCCTACAGACGCAAAAGATTTTGACGATGCCTTGTCTTTTGTTCCATTAGAAGAAGGTTTGTTCGAGGTTGGGGTTCATATTGCAGATGTGTCGCATTATGTAAAACCAGGAACGCTTTTAGATGATGAGGCCTATCAACGCGCCACCTCTGTTTATTTGGTTGATAGGGTTGTTCCTATGCTGCCAGAGCAACTCTCTAACAAAGTATGTTCGCTACGACCAAATGAGGAGAAGTTTACCTTTTCCGCTATTTTCATATTAGATGCTTTTGGAAATATTCGCGACCAAAAGTTTGGTAGGACAGTTATCAATTCCAACCACCGTTTTGCATACCATGAAGCGCAGCATATAATAGAAACAAAACAAGGAGAAATCCCCGCGCATATTTCACTAACAAACAAAACCTATACAGCGGATAAATCTGTAGTTGATGCTATTTTGCAATTGGATAAAACAGCAAAAAAACTACGACAAAAACGCATGCAAAGTGGGGCAATTTCATTCGATAAAGAAGAAGTTAAATTTAAACTTGACGAAAACCAACAACCCACAGAAGTTTTTGTAAAAACCAGCAAAGAAGCTAATAAGCTTATTGAAGAATATATGTTGCTAGCCAACAAAAAGGTGTCAGAGTTTATTGCCAAACAAGACCCAAATAAAACCTTTGTTTTTAGGGTGCATGACGAACCAGACGAAGCTAAATTAGATCAATTGAAGCGCGTGATAGGGAGCTTTGGATATTCTTTAAATTTAGCTTCTCCCGAAACAACAGCACATTCTATTAATAAATTATTGAAAGACATTCGTAACAAACGCGAACAAAACCTAATTGACACGCTTACCATTAGGAGTATGAGCAAAGCCACTTACACCACACAAAATATTGGGCATTACGGGTTAGCTTTTGATTATTACACACATTTCACTTCGCCCATTAGGCGCTATCCAGACGTGGTTGCGCACAGGTTATTACAACATTATTTAGACGGCAACAAACCTCCCAAAAGAGAAGTATATGAACCCATGATGAAGCACTGTTCTGCTATGGAAATTCTTGCCACCAAAGCGGAGCGGGATTCTATCAAGTTTATGCAAGTCAAATACATGGAAGGCCGTATAGGCGAGAAGTTTACTGGCGTTATTTCTGGTGTTGTGGAGCGAGGTATTTATGTAGAAATAGAGGGAAATAAATGTGAGGGCATGGTTCGCCCACAAGATTTTCCAGGCGATTACTTTCTATACGACGAAATGAATTATGCTTTTGTTGGGGAGAAAACAAAAAAAACATACCAACTCGGCGACAGGGTTATGGTACAAGTAGAGGCTGCCGACCCAATCAAAAGACACTTGGATTTTTTACTTTTAGGACACACAGAATAAGTTGTATATTTGATAAAAACCTTTAGTGTGCGACTTTTTATTTTTCTTTTATTAACCTCTTCGCTTACATATAGTCAAGCCATTCGCTTAGGACAGTTTAACGAAATAAAAGTGTTTGATGGCATTCGTGTTACTCTTATTCCTTCAGGAGCAGACTCTTTAGTTGTCGAAGGAAAAAACAAAGAATACTTGTCTTACAAAAATAAAAACGGGAGGCTTTATATACGGATGGATGTAAAAAAACGCCTTAGTGGTTTTAATACTACAGTAGCGCTTTTTACATCTAACCCCCTAGAAGTGATAGATGCCAACGAAGGCGCTTTTGTGTCTTGTCAAGATGTATTATTTCAACAAAGTGTTGTTTTAAAAGCCCAAGAAGGCGCAGAAATAGACGCCTTATTGGATGTGCAAAAAGTTTCTACCAAAACAGTGTCTGGTGGTATTGTAAACTTAAAAGGCGCAGCTGTAATTCAAGAACACCGCGTGAGTGCTGGCGGTGTAGTGGACGCAGCAACCTTAGACTCTGAACAAGTAGAGGTCCGTGTAAAAGCAGGCGGTAATGCAGCTGTTCGCGCTACTGAGCTTGCCGAGGCAAGGGTTTCTTTTGGCGGCACGGTTAAAGTGTATGGACAGCCAAAAAAACTTATTCAAAAAACAGCTGTTGGTGGAAACATTGCCCTTGTAAAACCAACGGAGCAAACACCTACTAATGAATGAACTTCTAGCCGCAATCCCATTTTCTTTAGTGCTGGTTGTTTCTACAGGACCTGTTTTTTTTGTTGTTATAGAAACAAGTATTTCCAAAGGGGCACGCCGCGCATTTTGTGTTGATGTCGGCGCTGTTATAGCAGATGTTGTTTTTATTCTTATAGCATTGTTAGGCGCACAGACGATTCACCACAGCCTAGTAAGCAACCCGCATTGGTTTTTATTGGGCGGAATAGTTTTATTTACTTTTGGAATAACAGCTTTCTTTCTGACACGAAAGAACAAACACAAGATTGTTTTTGACCCAGAGCAGGTAACACGGGGGAATTACTTTTCTTTTATAGCAAAAGGGTTTTTGTTGAACTTTATTAATATCGGCGTGCTTTTATTTTGGTTGGGGCTGGTGGTGGTGTTTGGCGCAAAGTATCAAATGAACTATAACAAAATCATCCCCTTTTTTAGCTATATAATACTCCTTTATTTGTGTTTTGACCTGGTTAAAATCTATTTAGCAAAACAACTAAAAAAACAGCTAACACCAAGAGTTATTTATAAACTCAAGCAGTTTGTGCACATGATTTTAATGCTGTTCGGCTTACTTTTTATGTTCCAAGGCGCATTCCCAGAGGAAAAACAAAAAATAGAAGCAAGGATTGAAGAAAGCTTAAAGTAGAGGCACCGAGCGGATTCGAACCGCTGTACAAGCTTTTGCAGAGCTCTGCCTAGCCACTCGGCCACGGTGCCTGTTGGACGGCAAAAATACTACTTTTTTATTGGACGAACTTCTTTTAACTCAATAGCCACCGCCCCCACATGCCCGCCAATTGGAGGGTTTATTTTTGCCACCCTTACCCACGCTTCGGTTACTAGTGGCGAGACAGCAAAAACACGATCCAAAATGCGTTGTCCCACATGCTCCAAAAGCTTTGCAGGCGTTGCCATTTCTTCGCGTATGCAAGCGCACAAGGTTACATAATCAACCGTATCTGCTAACGCATCCGATGCTGCCGAAGGCTGCAAATCGGCTTCCACCCAAAGGTCAACGCGGTAGTCGCTCCCAATCAAGGTTTCTTCGGGCAAACACCCATGATACGCATATACTTGAACATTCTCTAAAAATACTTTTCCCATAGTGCGCCAAATATAGAAACTAAAACAGTGAAGTATACCTAAATAATTACCTTTGCACGAAACATTTTCTGATGAGCGAACTGCCATCTAAACATTTTATTCAACACATCATTGATGAAGACTTAGCAGCAGGACTTCCTCCTGAGCTATTGCGTTTTCGTTTCCCCCCCGAGCCAAATGGGTATTTACACATTGGGCATGTAAAAGCAATATGCCTCAACTTTGAGTTGGGAAAAAAATACAACGCCCCTGTTAACTTACGTTTCGATGACACCAACCCCGCCAAAGAAGAACAGCACTTTGTAGACGCCATCCGCAAAGATGTGTCTTGGTTGGGCTATTCGTGGGACAAAGAGTGTTACGCTTCAGATTATTTTGATCAACTGTATTTGTGGGCCGTACAATTGATAAAAGACGGACACGCATACGTAGACCCGCAAACACCTGAGCAAATGGCAGCACAAAAAGGCACGCCAACCGCACCGGGAACAGAAAGCCCGTATAGAAACCAGTCGCCTGAAGAAACCCTTCGCCTTTTTGAAGAAATGAAAGTGGGTAAACACCCGGAAGGCTCGCTCACGCTTCGCTTTAAGGGAGATATGGCTTCGCCAAACATGTTGTTACGAGACCCTATTCTGTACCGGATTTTACATAAATCACATCACCGCACGGCAGACAAATGGTGTCTGTACCCCATGTATGATTGGGCGCATGGACAGTGTGACTATATTGAGCAAATTTCACACTCGTTGTGCACGCTTGAGTTTAAACCACACCGCGATTTATACGATGCGTTTTTAGACAATTTGGTTCAGGGGGGGATACGCCCAAAGCAACGAGAGTTTGCACGACTAAACCTAAACTACACCATTACCAGTAAACGAAAACTGCAACGCCTTGTTGAGGAAAAAGTCGTTTCAGGATGGGACGACCCTCGCATGCCTACCATTAGCGGATTGCGCCGACGGGGCTATACTCCTGCGTCTCTACGCAAGTTTGCCGAAACCGTGGGGGTTGCTAAAAGGGAAAATGTAATAGACGCTTCGTTGTTGGAGTTTTGTATTCGTGAAGACCTAAACAAAACTGCAACACGGGCTATGGCGGTGTTAAGCCCAATCAAAGTGATAATTACGAATTACCCTGAGGACAAAACGGAATTGCTTGAAACGGAAAACAATCCAGAAGACGCAACTGCGGGCACACGGACGATACCGTTTGGAAAAACGCTCTATATTGAACAAGATGATTTTAGAGAAGAGGCAAACCGTAAGTTTTTCCGACTAAAATTAGGAGGGGAAGTTCGGCTTAAGAGCGCTTATATCCTTAAGGCAGAATCGATTGAAAAAGATGCAGAGGGAAATGTTGCCACCGTTTTTTGCACCTACGACCCAAAAAGTCTTAGTGGAAGCGGCACTCCTGAAAGCCAGCGTAAAGTCAAAGCCACAATTCATTGGGTTGAAGCCTCTCATGCGAAAGAAATAGAAGTGCGGCAATACGACAGACTCTTTAAAACAGCTTCTCCAGACGGGGACAAAGAAGTTGACTTTATGAGACATCTAAATCCAGATTCACTGGAAGTGCGTACCGCTTTTGCAGAACCCATGCTAGCACAAGCAAACCCAGGCGAGCGCTTCCAGTTCCAACGTCTTGGATATTTTGTTTGTGACCCAGAAAGCACTTCAACAAAAAGAGCGTTTAACAAAACGGTTGGGCTACGCGACACTTGGGAAAAGCAACAGCAAACACCACAGCAAACACAACCCAAAGTTGTAGTAAAACCCATAGAGGAGCTAAAACGCATAGGTAAAAAATTCACAAACATGTCTGCTGAAAAGCAAGAAGAGGTGACTGCTCAAATCGCAGCATTAGCGACTAACATTTCGTATGAAGAGTTAGCGCCGCTATTTAATACTGCAGCAAAAAAAGTAGGTACACGCGCTGTTGCTCTTCTCGCGCTTAAGGAACAGCTAAAATCAACCTCAGTAACCCCACAAGCAAAAGAATTTATAGCAAAAGCACAACAGGACAAAAACGAATTTTTAAGTAAACTCGCTCATGAAATCAAAATTTAGTTTTCTTTTTTTCTTTTTAGTTGTTTCCACGTTTTCTGTAGCACAAAACGAGGTTGGCTCATGGCTGATATATAAAAATAAACTGAAACTTAACAACAAAACAAGCATAGATACGCAGTATCAGCACAGGAGTTTTTCGCTAGATTTTGCGGAAGACCAAGCGCTTATAACCGCGGGAATGAGTCGGGTGATTTCGCCAAATGTAATCGTTTCGGCGGGATATAGAAAAATTGGCGCCCTTTCGGAAAACGGGATGTACCAAAAAATAACGTTTTCTACCCAGCTCAATAAAATAAAACTCACCAACTCATTCTTTTTAGAAGAGCGTTGGCTGGGCGACAACTTTCAACTGCGCTACCGATTTGGGCTTACAGCAAATATCCCGCTTTCACCTAAAACGGGACTGAGCTTAACAGAAGAGGTTTTTTTGCAAAACTCAGGAACGAGCTTTAACCAAAACCGAGTAACCGCTCAGGTTTCACACAAGCTCTCAGATGCGCTGCAGTTGAACTCTGGGTTGATGCACTGGCAGTTTCCCAACCTTAAAAGCTGGGTGTTCTTGTTGTCTATATCTCATACAGTCAACATATAAAAAAGCCTCAGCTTTTGGCTGAGGCTTTTCCTTTTTTGATAAAGGCGTTTATTCTCCGCCTTCTTTCTTATTTCGTCCTTTTTTCATTGCCTCGCCAATTTGGTTACTTGCCGTAAACGAAGCCACCATATTATTTAGCATGTCTGACCCAGCTTGCGGGGAATTTGGTAACAAAATTAGATTTGAATTGGTTTCTTCACCGATGGATTGTAGGGTGTCGTAGTGTTGGGTAACCACGATAAGCGCAGAGGCTTCTTGGGAGTTAATCCCCACTTTATTTAACACCTCAACAGACTCCTCTAAACCGCGCGCAATTTCACGCCGTTGGTCGGCAATACCCTGTCCTTGAAGACGTTTTGACTCTGCTTCTGCTTTGGCTTTTTCTACAATCAAAATACGAGCAGCATCACCTTCATACTGCGCAGCTATTTTTTCCCTTTCAGACGCATTGATTCGATTCATAGCTTGCTTTACCTGTTCATCAGGATCGATATCCGTTACAAGTGTTTTAATGATGTCATACCCATAGTTTATCATCGCATCATTAAGTTCAGATTTTACCGCAATAGCAATATCGTCTTTTCGCTCAAAGACATCATCGAGGCGCATTTTGGGCACTTCAGCACGAACTACATCAAAAACGTAAGATGTAATCTGATCGTGCGGATAATCGAGCTTATAAAAAGCGTCATAAACTTTGTCCTTAATGACCATGTATTGCACCGAAACCTTAAGTTTTACAAAGACATCGTCTTTCGTTTTAGTTTCTACAATTACATCAAGCTGTTGAATTTTAAGACTTAGGCGCCCCGCAATTCGATCAACAATAGGTATGCGAAGCTGAAGCCCCGATTGACGAATACTTTGAAAACGCCCAAAGCGCTCTACAATCGCCGCGGACTGTTGCTTAACGATAAAAACGGCAGAAGTCACAAAAACAAAAGCAGCAAAAACAAGCAGTAAGTTAAAAATAAATCCCATAATCAATAATTTAGAGTGAACCCTAAATATAGTGATTTAGCTTTTATTATAGCCTATGGCTGCGTTAATTCGGTGAACACAATTTGTAACGCCAATTGTACTGCAAATTTCAAACACATCTGGCCCGCGCAAACTACCTACAAGCGCAATCCTAAGAGGCGCCATGATTTTACCTAATCCAATGCCGTTTTCGTTTGCCCAGCTTTTTATAAGCGGACCTAACTCTTCTGCAGATACGTTTTTTGCGTTTGCAATTAACTCAGAAATCGCTGACAGAAGGTTGTTCGTGTCGGGCTTCCATTGTTTACGCACAGCTTTTTCATCATATTCTTTTGGTGAAACAAAGAAGAATTTTGCTTCTTCCCAAATGTCTGTCAAAAGCGTTAGCCTATTTTGGATGAGCTCCACAACACGGGTGCAGTCTATTTCATTCTTATCAACGCCGTTTTCTTTTAAGTCGTTTTCCAAAACAGCCACCAACCTCATGGGGTTAACTTTTTGTAGATATTGCTGGTTAAACCATTTGCAACGCTCGGAATCAAAACGCCCACCAGACTTTGTAATGCCCTCTAGAGAAAACGCATCTATAAGTTCATCTATCGAAAACAATTCTTTTTCTCCCCCTGGGCTCCAACCCAATAAAGCGAGGTAGTTTACCAAACTTTCGGGCAAATATCCAGCTTCTTTAAATCCAGGCGTTTGCTTATCCCATTGTAAAGGAAATACAGGGAAACCAAAGGTATCGCCATCACGTTTAGAAAGCTTACCCTTTCCAGAAGGTTTTAAAATAAGCGGCACATGAGCAAATGATGGCGCCTCCCAATCAAATGCGTTATATAACAACACATGCAGCGCCATAGACGGAAGCCACTCCTCACCACGAATGACATGGGTAATCTTCATCAAATGATCATCTACTACGTTTGCAAAATGGTAGGTTGGCATACCGTCTTGTTTTACTAAAATTTTATCGTCAAGTAACGACGTATCAACAGTAACGGTTCCCCGCACTTCGTCTTTTAATTTTAATGTGGTGTTTTGCCCTTCAGAAAAGGTTTTAAACCGAACCACATAGGGCGCGCCCTCGTTTAAAAGCCTTTGTGTTTCTTCCTCAGACAAAGAAACGCTGTTTTTCAATTCGCCCCTTTTTTTCCAATTGTATATAAAGGTTTCCCCTTCGGCTTCCGCAGCACTTCGCATTGCTGCTAATTCTTCAGGTGTATCAAAGGCGAGATAGGCTTTTTTTGAACGAAGAAGAACGTCTATGTTGCTGACATACAGCTTCTTACGATCGCTTTGCCGATAAGGACCAACAGCCCCATTACCACTAGGGCTTTCGTCTGGTGTTATACCCAACCAAGACAACGCATCAGCAATATATTTCTCTGCCCCTTCAACATATCGGGTTTGGTCTGTGTCTTCAATGCGTAAAACAAACGCGCCATTATGCTTCTTGGCAAACAAATAATTATACAGTGCCGTACGCACACCACCAATATGTAGTGGGCCTGTCGGACTAGGCGCAAATCGAACTCGAACAGACATATTTACTTTTGCCCAAAGATACAACCCTAATGCCTTCTAATACAGGGTGAAATGAATATATTTGCGGCATGCAAGCAACCGTTGAGTTTATGTACCACACAGACTTTTCCATCACTGATGAGGAAAGTTTCACAAGCTGGCTTATAGCTTGCGCACAAAAGCATAACGCCTCTTCGATTAATCTCGTATTTGCTTTTATGGATGACGCTTCGCTTCACGCTCTTAATCTTAAACACCTCAAGCACGACACGCTTACAGATATTATCACCTTTGATGATACTGTGGGAACAGATGTAGTTGCTAACATCGCCATATCTATTGACCGTATTAAGGATAATTCCACAACCTATTCACAATCTTTCCAAGACGAACTCCTCCGCGTTATGTCTCATGGACTATTACATTGTTTAGGATTTAATGATAAGACGGAAGAGGCACAACAAGAAATGAGAGCCGCAGAAGATTCTTGCATGAAATTGTTCCACGTGGAACACAAAACCACCAATCATGTTTCATGAGGTATATGATGTTATTGTAGTTGGCGGAGGACATGCTGGCGCAGAAGCTGCCGCCGCTGCCGCAAACATGGGCAGTAAAACCCTTATGGTTACCATGAATTTGCAAAACATAGGGCAAATGTCCTGTAACCCAGCCATGGGCGGCATAGCCAAAGGACAAATAGTTAGGGAGATTGACGCCTTAGGGGGGTATAGCGGAATTGTTTCCGACAACACAGCAATTCAATTTAAGATGTTGAATCGCTCTAAAGGACCCGCTATGTGGAGCCCAAGGGTGCAGTCAGACCGGATGTTGTTTGCTGCTGCTTGGCGCAAAATGTTGGAGCAAACTCCCAGCCTTGATTTTTATCAAGACATGGTTAGCGATTTGCTTTTTGAAGGAGATAAAATTGCTGGGGTCGTCACGTCATTAGGCATTGAAATAAAGTCAAAATCTGTCGTCCTAACTAGTGGGACTTTTCTAAACGGACTAATACACATTGGTGAGAAGCAATTTGGCGGGGGTCGCGCAGGAGAAAGTGCATCTTTTGGAATAACGGAACGTCTAAACGAAAGAGGGTTTGAGTCTGGACGCATGAAAACAGGAACCCCTCCCCGTGTGGATGGTCGTTCGCTGGATTATAGCAAAATGATAGAACAGCCTGGCGATAAAAACCCTTCTAAGTTTTCCTATTCACTTCAGACCTCTCCGCTCACCCATCAGCGTTCTTGCCATATGACCTATACAAGCCCACAGGTTCATGACTTGCTCCGCGAAGGTTTTGACAGATCACCAATGTTTAATGGGCGAATCAAAAGCATTGGACCAAGGTATTGCCCCTCGGTTGAGGATAAAATCAATCGCTTTGCTGAAAAAGAACGCCATCAAATTTTTGTAGAACCAGAAGGATGGGATACTGTGGAGGTGTATGTTAATGGTTTTTCGACTTCTTTGCCTGAAGAAGTTCAATTCAAAGCTTTGCGCGCCGTGGCAGGATTTGAAAACGTCAAATTTTTCCGCCCAGGCTACGCGATTGAGTACGACTATTTCCCCCCAACACAGCTTAAGCACACCCTAGAAACCAAAACCGTTGATGGTCTGTTTTTCGCGGGGCAAATTAATGGTACCACAGGCTATGAAGAAGCGGCGTCTCAAGGCATTATGGCGGGAATCAATGCACATCAACATGTAGCCAACAAATCACCATTTATTCTTTCTCGCGATGAAGCTTATATAGGCGTTTTAATTGACGACCTTATTACCAAAGGCACAGAAGAGCCTTACAGGATGTTTACGTCTCGTGCAGAATACCGCACGCTGTTGCGACAAGATAATGCAGATGTTCGCTTGACCCCAAAGGCACACGCAATAGGGTTAGCAACAGAGGAAAGACTGCGGCAAATGGAGCGCCAGGCAAAAAACGCACAATCATTAATTGCATTTTTTAATAAGACAAGCATTCGCCCTGAAGAAGTTAACCCAATTTTGCTCCAAAACGAATCTGCGCCCGTAAAGCAATCGTTGAAAATGAGTAAAGTATTGGCGCGACCCAACATCACCATAGAAGACCTTTTAACGCACAAGCCCGTTGTGGATTATGTAGCAGAGCAAGACATGAATGCCTCCGTTTTAGAGCAAGCAGAAATACAAATTAAGTACGCAGGCTATATTGCCAAAGAAAAAGCGCAAGCAGATAAGCTTACCCAGCTTGACCACGTGCCCATTCCAAAAGAATTTGACTACGAAAAAGTCAAGTCACTATCTATAGAAGCACGTCAGAAATTATCAAAAATTAAACCTGTTACCATAGCACAAGCCTCTAGAATTAGCGGTGTTTCACCAAGTGATTTATCGGTGTTGCTTGTGTATATGGGGCGTTAATTGTTCCACGTGAAACCACTGCGAATAAAAGACTTTTTGGTTAGCAAAGAAACGTTCCTGCTGAAGCATGACGCTACTATAAACGCATGGCAAACAACACCAGAGATTTCTCCAGAAGTGCTTGAAAAGTATTATCCAAAAGAAGCGTATTTATCACATACGGATCAAGCAAAAGGCTTAAAAGCCAAGATGTATTTGTGGATCAAAAAGAAAAATATTCAAACAAAACTTCATTGGATTTCCAAGTCAAGAAGTAAAGGAAAACTATTGGACTTTGGCGCAGGTAATGGTGCATTTGCACAAGCGGCACAGGCAAAAGGCTGGGACGTATTTGCTTTTGAGTTTTCCGAAAAAGCAAAAAGCCTGCTTATGAAAAAAAACATTACTCAGGTTGATGAATCCCTTCAAAAAAACACTTATGACGCCATAACGCTCTGGCATGTTTTTGAGCATTTGCCAAACCCAATGCAGCAAATGCATCGATTTTATGATGCATTAGTGCCAGGAGGACTTTTGGTGTTGGCCATACCAAATCATAATTCATGGGACGCAAAACACTACGGCGCATATTGGGCGGCCTACGACGTGCCTCGTCATTTGTGGCATTACAACAAAGACGCAATTTCAAGACTTGCACGTAAATCAGGATTTTCCGTTTTAAAAACACACAATATGTTTTGGGATGCATTCTATATTTCATTGCTTTCTGAACAGTATCGAAAAAATCCATTTTCCTGGCCCTTTGGGCTTATTAAAGGACTCTACTCAAATTTGGTCGGCTGGAGGGGGAAAAACACATCTTCGCTAACAATCATCCTTCAAAAGCCAAAATAAGCCCATTTAAGCTAGCCGGAGCAATAATCATATAGAATGGTGTGGAGCTCAATAAGAAAAGAGAAATAAAGGGCGAATTTTAAACCCAAAGCAATAGCCTGCGACTATTATGTGAATCAAAAACAATAAGAAAAACCTATGCCGCTTTTTGATGGAGGAGTCGTGTCAGCATAAATGATAAATCAGTGAAAATCATTTGCGCATTTCCGTTTCGCTCTAAGTGGTAGGCACTTTTTTCTATCGCATCAACAATAGGTATAATATTTCCGCCATGCACAAAAGGCGCAAACTTTGAAATATTAAAATCTGTTGCCGCATGAAAAGCAGCAATTTGGTTCAGCTTGTAATGATCCATAACCGCTGCACGAAAAAGCGCGATAGCAAACGCCAAAAACTGCTTTTGGGTTTCTACTCCTTCGGATGCAATTTCTTGACTCCAATCGGCAAGCTCAAGCACCACAGCCCTGTTTCCCTTGGCGCGAAAAGCCGTGCGTACCCAACGCACAAACCATTGCTCATAACGTTCTTGATTTTCTTGCTGATTATAAAGCGAAAGCGCTTTTCCAACAGCACCATTGCTTTGAGCAGCCAAG
Organism: Flavobacteriaceae bacterium; assembly: GCA_017856205.1. Lineage (GTDB taxonomy): Bacteria > Bacteroidota > Bacteroidia > Flavobacteriales > Flavobacteriaceae > UBA7446. The sequence continues at coordinate 5,035 of JAFMFL010000020.1, read as the reverse complement.
GTGTTTGCCAATTCTTGACTAGCCCCTTTCTCAACCATAAACTGAGCAACCTCTTGTTTTGAAACACGGCCAAAATGCGTTCGTTGGCAGCGTGATCGGATAGTTGAAATGAGTTGATTTTCATCTGGACACACCAACAAAAACAAGGTTTTTGCAGGAGGCTCTTCAATGCTTTTTAGTAGCTTGTTAGAAGCTGCAGTTGTAAGCTTTTCGGCATGCCAAATAACAACGCATTTCCACCCGCCTTCAAACGATTTCAAACTTACTTTTTGCATGACAGCAAGCGCATCGGTTACATTGATTGCAGCTTGCTTGTTTTCTATCCCTAAAAACTGTGACCAATCGTATAGCGTAGCGTAAGGTTGTTCTTGAACAAACTGCCGCCACGGAGCGCTAAATTCACTAGACAGCGGTTTTGATTTTACCTCAGCTGTTGTTGCCGTTGGAAACACAAAGTGGATATCAGGATGAATAAGCCCGTTGGCCTTTAGCCGCGTGTTAGATTCGCTGCTATCATCGCCACAAACCACAGCATTGGCATATGCAATTGCCATTGCAAGGACGCCTTGTTCATCGTCTCCTTCAAATAATTGTGCGTGCGGAATTCTTCCCATAGAAAGGCTGTCAAGCAATACTTTCTTTTGGCTTTGATGCCCAATAATGTCAGAAAAATGCATGCCTAAAGATACAAACCAGATTTAACTAAATCACTACTAGATAAACCCAAACGAAATTGTATTTTTGCGCAAGTAAAACAACACCATGAATACCTTAGAAAACCTTTCTTTTAATCAAGAGCGCGCACTTATTCGTGTGGATTTTAATGTGCCTTTAGACGATACGGGCAACGTAACGGATGCCACTAGAATAGCCGCTGCCATGCCCACGATTAAACACATTTTAGAAGCTGGTGGGAGCTGTGTACTGATGTCGCACTTGGGCCGACCAAAAGGGAACGACCCAAAGCTTAGCCTTGGTCAAATTGTCCCTACACTCGAAAAACATTTGGGCCAATCGGTGCAATTTTGCAATGAAGTAGTTGGTCAAAAAGCCGAGGCTCAAGCCTCAGCATTACAACCAGGCGAAGTGTTGTTGTTGGAAAATTTGCGTTTTCATGAAGAAGAAACCAAAGGAGATCAAGTCTTCTCTGAAGCATTGTCAAAGCTGGGAACGGTATATGTAAACGACGCCTTTGGAACGGCGCACCGCGCCCATGCCTCAACCACGGTAGTGGCACAGTATTTTGCAGTAAAAAAATGTTTTGGTCACTTATTGGCAGCAGAAATCAAAGCTATTGATAAGGTCATGTCAACAGGTGAAAAGCCCGTGTTGGCTATTTTGGGTGGCGCGAAAGTATCCTCAAAAATCACCATTATCGAAAACATTTTGCCAAAGGTAGACCACCTTATTATTGGGGGCGGAATGGCCTTTACATTCATCAAGGCACAAGGCGGCGCTATTGGAAAATCAATATGTGAAGACGACAAAATGCCTTTGGCATTATCCATTTTGGAACAGGCAGAAAAGCTAGGTGTGAAAATTCATTTGCCCGTTGATGTGCGTGCAGGGCAAGAGTTTTCAAATGATACGCCACAACAAGTGTTTCCGATTAATGAAATTCCAGATGATTGGGAGGGTATGGATGCGGGTCCAGCTTCTGAAAAAAACTTTGATGCCGTTGTAAAGCAATCCAAAACCATTTTGTGGAATGGGCCACTTGGGGTCTTTGAATTCCCCAATTTTTCTAAAGGCACTCGTGCTCTTGGCGCTAGTATCGAGACTCAAACAGCCGCAGGAGCATTTTCGCTTGTTGGCGGCGGAGACTCCGTAGCCGCAGTAAAGCTTTTTGGTCTTGAAGATAAGGTTAGCTATGTTTCCACAGGAGGCGGCGCTATGCTTGAAAGCCTTGAGGGAAAAACATTGCCTGGCATTGAGGCAATATTGGCGTAATTTTTGTTTATTGTTGCATATGAAGCTACGCCTTTTATTATGCATTCTTATTCTAGCAGGCTGCAAGCGTTCCTCGGCTCCACTTGTTAAGTTGTCTAGCGGAAACATCAACACCGTTACAGTGGTTATGCCTGACCTACTGTGGGAAACCGAAGTGGGTGATGCTGTCAGAGCAGCATTTGCTTTCCCTGCTGAGGGACTTCCACAACAAGAACCGATATTTGATTTGCGCCAAATGCCCCCTGAAGTATTTACGGGGTTTGCACGATCAAGCCGCTCCATTTTATGGGCGGGCTTTAGTGACGAAGTTGTTATCAGGACAGACATAAACCGCTATGCGAAACCTCAGCAAATGACGGTACTTAGCGCGCCAGATACACCTTCGTTGGTAGAAATAATTTTGTCTCAGTCCACATCAATTATTGCATCAATTAAACAGGGAGAAGCAGCAGAGCGCCAACGCCGCATAGGAAAATCCACATTAAAGCAGAACGCCTTACAGAATCATTTTGGGATTGATCTCACCATACCGTCGGCGTATCGTGTTTTTAAGGAAGGCGCCAAAACGGTTTGGTTTCAGCGGGAAATCCGAAAAGGGCATGTAAACCTATTGGTTTACGAGCTCCCCAAAAGCACCCCTTTGAATTGGAAAAACCCATTGCAAGACGTAATCCGTATTCGTGATTCTGTTGGACGGGCATTTGTTCCTGGAAGACTTGAGGGAACACATTTAATTACAGAAGAGGCCTACGAACCCTATGTGTATTACACCAAAGTTGGCGAATTATCAGCTATTGAAACACGAGGCACTTGGGAGGTAAAAGGAGATTTTATGGCAGGACCTTTTGTACAGTTTTTATTAGACGACAAGCCAAACAACCGCTATATCGTTATGGAAGGATTTGTATTTGCGCCCTCTGTTGCTAAGCGCGACTATATTTTTGAAACAGAGGCAATTATACGCTCTTTGAAGAAAGAGAACAAAAACTAACTTTCTTGCTTGTCGTTGTCTTTTTCTTCTTCCTTAGTGGCTTTTTTAAACTCTTTGATTCCGGTTCCGAGCCCTTTCATGAGTTCAGGGATTTTTCGACCGCCAAACAGCAGCAGCACAACTAACGCAATTACAAGTATTTGAACAGGGCTGATAGCAAAAAACATAGTTTGTATTTTTAACAAAGGTAACAAAGTAATTGGATTTATTTCGCTTCGCGATTTCAGTACAAACCAACTACCTATATTTGTAGCAAATGGATAGCAAAAAGAAAAAAAAGGCGAACTTTTGGAAACGGTGGCTTGCCAACTATCGCTTTGTTATTTTTAATGAGGAAACCTACGAAGAGCGCTTTTCATATAAGCTTAACCGGCTCAACGTTTTTCTTGCCATTAGTATTTCAGTCGTGTTGCTTATTGCTGCCACGTTTTTAGTGATTTCGCAAACCCAACTTAAAGAGTATATTCCGGGCTATGATTCATCAGAACTTCGCCGTCAGGCAATTCGTAATAACGACAGACTCGATTCGCTACAGCATACGTTAGAGCAAAACCAACGCTATATAGCCTCGGTAAACAAAGTTTTAAGGGGCGACATGGATTCACAAGAGCTGGAAACCCACCGGCAGTTTGACTCCTTACAAATAGACACTGCCAACGTGGATTTTCCTACCTCCAAAGCGGATTCCCTACTCCGTGCGGATGTTGCACAAGACGACAAATACAATGTGTTGGAGTCTGCGAATCAAACGGTTCCGTTTGTGTTATTCCCTCCTATAACGGGAACGATAAGCCAGGGATATGATGCAAGCGTAGAACATTATGCAGTAGATATTGTTGCCCCTCGCAACACGCCAGTAAAAGCGACCGCTCAGGGCAATGTGATTTTTGCTGGATGGACAACCGAAACGGGCTACGTTGTTATTATCGATCACCCGTATAACATTCTTTCTGTGTACAAACATAACGCCTCATTAAATGTGCGTCAAGGTGACGCTGTTGACCCAGGTCAAGTTATAGCCATAGCGGGAAACTCGGGCACCATGACTACAGGACCACACCTACACTTTGAACTTTGGAGCGATGGCTATGCCTTAAACCCAGAAGAATTCATAGAATTTGAATAATGAGCCTTAAACAACGAATTGCAAAGCGGTGGGCAAAACGTACCGCAAAAGCCACAAAAAAATGGGCGCAAAAACCCATCAAAACGCAAGAAAAAGTTTTAATGCAATTGGTGAACAAAGCCAAAAACACCGTTTTTGGACGGGATCATGATTTTGCAAACATCAAGAGTTACGCCGATTTTGTTTCCCGCGTTCCCATTCGGGATTACGAAGGCTTACGTCCTTATGTAGATCGTGTGGTGGCAGGCGAAGCGGACATACTTTGGCAAGGCAAACCGTTGTATTTTTCAAAGACATCTGGCACCACTTCTGGAGTGAAATACATACCCATTTCAAAAGAGTCGATGCCTACTCATATTAAAACGGCGCAAAACGCGTTGTTCCATTACATTCACAACTCTGGTGACGCCTCTTTTGTGGATGGTAAAATGATTTTCTTACAAGGCAGCCCAACGCTTTCAAAAACAAATGGAATCGCCACGGGCAGATTGTCGGGCATTGTGGCGCATTATGTTCCATCGTATTTACAGCGCAATAGAATGCCCTCTTGGCAAACGAATTGCATTGAAGACTGGGAGAAAAAAGTAGATGCCATTGTGGAAGAAACACGGCATGAAGACATGCGTTTAATTAGCGGTATTCCGCCGTGGGTAAAAATGTATTTTGAAAGATTAAAAAACACATCAGGGAAGCCTATTTCTGAGCTGTTTCCAAACTTTTCGTTGTTTGTATATGGCGGCGTGAACTATGAGCCGTATCGTGCTGTTTTGGAGGAATTAATGGGCAAGAAAGTGGATAGTGTTGAGCTGTACCCTGCATCGGAAGGCTTTATTGCCTTTCAAGACCAATTAGATCAAAAGGGGATGCTGCTTCAATTGAACTCAGGGATTTTTTATGAGTTTATAGAAGCAGACAAGGTATTTGATGAAAACCCACCACGCATCTCATTAGCAGATGTTAAGATGGGC
>JAFMFL010000094.1 GCA_017856205.1 Flavobacteriaceae bacterium | reverse complement strand
ATTCACAAAGGCTTTAGCGTGGTCAACAGGGATGTTTGGTAAAATACCATGTCCAAGGTTAGCAATGTAGTAATGCGTGCCAAATGCATCCACCATTTGCTTTGCCATTTTTTCAATTTCTGGTATGGGTGATAACAATCTAGACGGATCAAAATTGCCCTGTAATGTAATTTGCCCCCCAGATAAATAACGCGCATTTCGTGCCGAACACGTCCAGTCCACTCCCAAGGCATGTGCCCCTGAGCGTGCCATGGTTGGCAGCGCAAACCAGCAGCCCTTGGCAAAAGCGATCACTTTGGTTTCTTCTTTAAGCGCATCTATAATTTGTTGCATATACTGCCACGAAAAGGTTTGATAATCTTCTTCGCCAAGCATTCCACCCCAAGAATCAAAGAGTTGCACGGCATCAACACCCGCTCTAACTTTTCCCTTTAGGTAAGCTATGGTAGTATCGGTAATTTTTTGAAGCAATTGATGCGCAGCCTCGGGTTGCGAAAAGCAAAAGCCTTTTGCCAAATCAAAATTTTTGGAGCCTTGACCTTGCACGGCATAGCACAAAATCGTCCACGGAGAGCCGGCAAATCCTATGAGTGGCACACGATTGTCCAACGCTGCTTTAGTTTGTCTTACTGCTTCCATTACGTAATTCAATCTATCCTCAACATCTGGAACGACGACATTTTCTACGTCTTTGGTACTGCGAATTGGATTGGGTAACCATGGCCCTATGCCGTCTTTCATTTCCACAGTAATATCCATAGCCTGTGGCACCACTAAAATATCTGAAAACAAAATAGCAGCATCGGTTCCGACCTGGTCTATGGGCATGACGGTGATTTCGGTAGCTAGTTCGGGTGTACGACAACGTGTAAAAAAGTCATATTTTTCCTTTAACTTCATAAAATCAGGCAGATAGCGTCCAGCTTGTCGCATCATCCAAACGGGGGGTCTGGATAACGCTTCACCATTCAGCGCACGAAGAAATAAGTCGTTTTTAAGCATGTTGTGAAACTTTAAAATAGTGAATCGCTTTTGCTACGAGCTGTTCCGTATTAGGATTTTCCATAACGTGAACAGACTTTGGCGTTTGCTTAAGTGAAGCGGCTGTGGTGCTCCCAATACAAAAACAATGTGTGTTTGTTATATCGTTGTGCTTTTCATGGCTCTCCACACCGCTTGGACTAAAGAAAAGCAATGCGCTTGGAGTTGCCTCAATTTTTGTGTTACTGGCTTCAGTTTGATACACAACAATTTCTTTAAAATTACACCCCCACTCTTTCATTTTTTTGGACAAAATCGGCAATCTTCGATTTCCGCAAAAATGCAAAAATTGACCTTTTTTGTCTATTTTTTCAATAAAATCAGTCAATTCTGACATGTTTTTGGTTGTTTTTAGCGGTTTTATCTGATTTTCTAAAAGCAGATTTTCAGACTGTTTTCCCACGCAAAGCACGTTGCTTTGCTGTAAAGAATGTGCTTTTTTCAACACGGCAATTGTTGCGTTATTACTACTAAAAATCACGTAATCTGGTGGCGGGGGCATTTCAAATGCTACAGGGGAAATACGAATGGCATTGTATTCCATATATGCCAATCCGTTTTGCACGATTCGCTCCCTCAACGCATGAGGTAATAATTTTGTCGATAAGAGCAGCGGCTTATGCATCTAATATTTCTTTTGCACCTTTTGCAAGGAGCTGTTCGGCAGCAACTTGCCCAATGTTTTTTGTATTTAATGGGAAAACATCATCAAAAACCAATTGCTTTCCTCCATCTTTTTGGGTAATACAACCTTTAAAATGCATGTTATTTTCCACGATTTGTGCATGTGCACCAATGGGCGCAGTACACCCACCTTCGAGGATGCGTAAAAACAGACGTTCTTCATCCACGCAACGCGCTGTTTCTTCGTGATTTAGTTTTTTAAGCGTAGAAAGGAGCTTTTGATTTTCCGCTAATCCAGTAACCAAAATTGCCCCTTGAGCTGGCGCGGGAACCATCCAATCTAAGACCACACTATTTTGGGGAAGCATTTCTAGCCGAGAAAGCCCTGCCATTGCCATTATGGTTCCATCATAATTAGATTCGCTAAGTTTTTTTAGTCGTGTGGGAACGTTTCCGCGGATGTCAACAATACTGTGTGAGGGATATTTGTATCGCCATTGCGCAGCGCGCCGTAAACTACTGGTTGCCACAACGCTATTTTCAGACGTCCAATCTGTTGTGTTGGGAATAAATACATCTTGCCACGCACCACGTTTTGGCACAAATGCAGCAACGATTCCTTTGGGTAATTGCGTTGGCACATCTTTCATACTATGCACGGCAATATCCACAGTATTATCAAGTAAGGCAGTGTCAAGCTCTTTGGTAAAAATGCCCTGCACACCCAATTCATAAAGCGGTTGTTGTTTTTGCTGATCTCCGCTAGATTGTATGGGGATTAGCTCGCTTTTTAGCCCGATAGACGTTAGCATGGTTTGCACCCAACGTGCTTGCCACAGGGCAAGTGCACTACTACGAGTTCCAATGCGAATGTGACTACTCATCTGATGCAACATTAAAAAGCGTCTCTAGTGCCTTAACACTTTCGTCTGTATTAGTACTTTCACGCAAGTGATTTGCCATTCGGTTGGTAAGTTTTTGAATAAGACGTTCAGAAACGGCTACAGCTTGCGCTTCATCAAGGGACGGGTTTTTTTTGCGTTGCACTTCTAGTTCTTGTTGTTGCATATCGTGCATTAATTTTTTGACTGCAACTAGGGCAGGAGCAAACTTTCGTGTTTCCACCCACTCGTTAAATTCTTCTACTATTTCGGCAATAATTTGCTCGGCTTGTGGCACAAATTTTTTGCGCAATTGAAGTGTTTCGTCAGACATTTTGGAAAGCTCGTCAAGGTGTAGCAAGCTAACATTTGGTAGTTCCTGCACATTTGAATGTACATTTTTGGGCATCGATAAATCCAAAATAAGCAAGGGCTTGTCTGTATGGATAATCGACTTGGCAATAGTAGGCTTTTCGGCACCCGTCGCAACAACCAGCACATCGGCTTTGCGAATTTCTACAGGAAGAGTGGCGTAATCTTTTACCTCAATATGAAACTTACCCCCTAATTCCTCAGCACGCTCACGCGTTCTATTGATTAAGGTAATATGATTGTTTTTGGTGTGTTTGATAAGGTTTTCGCAGGTATTTCTACCAATTTTCCCAACCCCAAAAAGTAGAATGTTCTTATTATCTAAATCGGGGATATTATCCAACATATAACGCACCGAAACATAGGAAACGGATGTTGCTCCAGAAGACAGTTCAGTTTCGGTTTTGATGCGTTTGCTCGCTTGGATAACTGCATTAAACATGCGCTCCATAAACGAGCTCAACATATTATTTCGTTTAGATAGCTTAAAGCTGTGCTTTAGCTGCGCAATGATTTCAAAATCACCCAATATTTGGCTATCCAAACCTGTTCCTACCCGAAACAAATGGGCAATGGCATGTTGTCCGTGACGCACTACACCAACCTTTTCAAAAGCTTCTTTGGTTCCCTCAGAGTGTTTAAATAGTAACGATTTTAGCACCTCTACATCTTCAACCTGTGCATACAGTTCAGTTCTATTACAGGTAGAGCTTACCAACAATGAAGATATACCATGCGCCCGAGCATCATCAAGTAAAAAAGGGATTGATTTTGAGGTAAGGCTAAACTTACCTCTTAGTGACGCATCGGCTTTTTTGTAGCTAACGCCTACACAGTAAAAAACATCCGTTACAGGCATTTTTGGGTTTTAGTTGCAAAGCAAAAATAACGTACAACATACATAAAAAATACCGCTAAAAGTACTTTTTGTGTCGCTATTAGAACTTGTTTAGCATCGCCAAAAACTCCGTTTTTCTTTGTAGTTTTGTAATGGTGAACGAAAACAAAAACATACTATGTCGTTAGAAAATAACGTTTTAAGTCCCGGATTAGACCAACAGATAGAAGATGGATTTCATGTATTGGCGTATGAAAACAACGCTGACACCTCCAAGCCAATTGTCCGTCATGTGGATGCTAGTTTGATACAATTTCATTTTTGCTTTCGCGGCAGCGCAGCCTTTCACTTTAATCAGCGCTCGTATAGTCTTCCACTTTTAGACGAGCACGTATTGTTGCTATACAATCCGCAACGCGACCTTCCCATGGAGTTAACTGTAAGCCCAAACTCTCAATTGGTTACGGTACTTATCTCCATAAAAAAATTTCACAGTTTATTTTCGCAAGAGGCGGATCAGATACCTTTTTTATCTGATGAAAACAT
>JAFMFL010000093.1 GCA_017856205.1 Flavobacteriaceae bacterium | reverse complement strand
ACTCCCGACCTCCGGGTTATGAATCCGACGCTCTAACCGGCTGAGCTACCTCGCCAAAGCGGCGCAAATATAACAATTTGTTTTCCCTTTTTATCGCTGTTTTTTTGCCTTTTCTTTTAAAGGTCGGTTTTAATCTATATATTGGGCGTTTTATTACCTATGTCTAAAACAAAATTTGAGCTTGAGTTTGTGATACAAGCCTCACCTCAGTTACTGTACCAATACATATACACCCCATCTGGGCTTTCAGAATGGTTTGCAGACAATGTAAATGCACGCACTGAAAAATATTCTTTTATATGGGACGATTCTGAAGAAGAAGCATTGCTGCTACGTAAAAAATCAAACGAATTTGTGCGTTTTCGCTGGCTTAATGGTGACGATGATCAAGATGATTGCTACTTTGAAATGCGTATTGTGGTGGATGAGATTACTAAAGATGTTTCAGTTGTCGTAACCGATTTCGCCGAAGAAGACGAAGTGGATGAAACTAAAATGCTTTGGGAAAGTCAAATTGGAGATTTAAAACAAGTTTTAGGCTCTACATAAACATATGATAAACCTAAATGGCGCGCTGCAATCAGCTACTTCGCCACTTTTTTCAGTTCAAAATCGTGGGTTTTTGTACGGCGATGCCGTTTTTGAAACCCTCCGTTACGGGCAAAATCACCTACACTTTTGGGAAGACCATTATTTTAGATTGATGGCTGCTATGCGTGTATTTCGCATGAATATCCCCATGACATTTACTCCCGAATTCTTGGAGCAAGAATGCTTGCGTGTGGTGGAAGCGCAAAGTACTACTGCGCCCTCATGGCGCATCCGATTGACTGTTTTTAGAAATGACGGCGGTGTGTATGTGCCTGCTACTCGCGATGTGAGCTATGTGATTGAGGCTAAGCCTCTTGTAGACGAATTCTACACTTCAAAAGATAGCTACAATGTGGAATTATTTAAAGATTATTACGTCCAAAAAAGTATGCTGTCTAATCTGAAATCGAACAACAAAGCCCTGAATGTTATTGGCAGTATTTTTATGCAGGAACAAGGTTTTGATAACGGTATTTTGGTCAACGACGATAAAGAAATAGTAGAGTTTTTAAACGGAAATATTTTTATAGTTGATGGTGGTGTTCTTCGCACACCATCATTATCTTCAGGATGTTTGGATGGTATTATGCGCAAGCAGTTGATACGATTGGCAAAAAAGCAAGGCATTACTTGTGTTAAAGAAAAGATTTCTCCCTTTGATTTGCAACAGGTTCAAGAAGTTTTTATGACCAACTCTATCACAGGAATTCAACCAGTGTCTTCGTATCGACGAACCGACTATCAAAATCCTATTGCGTTGCAATTGCAACGCGCTCTCAACGAATCTGTTAATTCAACCCAGGAGCGTTAGGCGCAAAAGAGTACAACGCCAGCTCGCCACCGAGATCTCTTAAGATTGTTCCCCAGAGTTGTTCCTCATTTTCAAACAGATTATAGCTGTTTTTTACTAAAAGCCATGCGTTGGTTTTGGTCTCCTCGGCTAATTGCCCTTTACTCCAACCAGCATAGCCTAACAAAAATTTAATTTGATTTGAGGGAAGTTTATTTGATAATAAAGCCAACTTAATATCTTCTAGCTCACCGCCCCAAAAAAGACCGTTTCCTAGAGGCAGCGCATTGGCAACATCTTTTTTGGTATGTATGTAAAACAACCTGTCATCTTCCACGGGTCCACCCTGAAAAACAGGAGCATCAATACCCATTTCTGGAAGTAAATCACCTAATGTGTAATGCGTATGTTGATTGACTACAAACCCCAAAGCCCCTTCTTCATTATGCTCTGCCATTAGCACCACGCTGCGCCCAAAAGACTGATCACCAAGTATGGAGGGGTGCGCTACCAAAAGTTTCCCTGTCATCATACAAACCTGCATTTTTCTGGAAAGCTGAACCCGTTAAGCAAGGCAGCTGTTTTCATACTTTTTTTATTTGGTAATTGAAGTTCATCAATGTAAACGTAGCCATCATGAACTGCAACATTTAGCTGCTGGTCTTCAATGGATATGGTTCCTGGTGCAAGGATAGGTGTCCCCACTACAAAATGTGCGTGACTTAGCTTCACATAAAGTTCGTCGTTGGGTAATTCCAACATACTCCACGCCGTTGGGAAAGGATTCAGTCCGTGAATGTGATTGACAATTTCTTGCCCATTTTTACCCCAATCTACTCGAGTGTTTTCTCTTGTTAGCTTTGGGGCGGGAATCAAATCTTTAGTAATGGGTTGTGGAACAGCTGTTACACTTCCCGATGCCAAAACATCCAATGTCTTTACAATCATTTCTCCAGACAATGCTTGCATACGCAGGCTTAGCGCTCCCATGGTTTCTTCGGGTTTTATGTTCATGCGTTGTTGCAGTAAAATAGCACCTGTGTCAATTTTTTCGTCAATTAAAAAGGTTGTTAATCCAGTTTCTTTTTCTCCGTTGATAATTGCCCAGTGAATGGGAGCAGCACCTCGATATTGAGGTAAAAGAGAAGCGTGGAGGTTAAATGTTCCGAGTGGTGGAATGCTCCAAACGACTTTTGGCAGCATTCTAAAAGCAACTACAACAAAGACATCTGCGTTGAACGCTTTTAGTTGATTTAGGGTGTTTTTATCGTTTAATTTTTCAGGTTGCAGCAGTGGAATACCTTGTGCTAAGGCTTCTTCTTTTGCCGCAGAAAAACGTAATTTTTTACCTCTCCCCGCAGGACGATCAGGAGCTGTAACTACTGCCACTACTTCGTGCCGACTTTCCAAAACACCACGCAATCCTGCAACTGCAAAAGCAGGCGTTCCCATAAAAACTACTCGTAACGATGTGCTCATTTTAATCTGTAAAAATTTGCTTTTTCTTGTTCGATAAGTTCTTCATTTATCATGTCGTTTAGTGCTTCAATAACATGTTCTCTGCCGTATTTTGATTCCAAAATCAATTGTTCCAAAGATACAGCTTCTCCGATCGAAAGCAGGTTTTTTAACGCCAGAATTACATCTTTAATAGCAGTCTTATTTTTTAAACAATTTGAGCAGAAATTGCATTTATTCTTTGTTTTTTCACCAAAGTAACCCAACAGTTTTTTTCGGTAGCAGGTCGATGTGATGCAATACTCCCAAACCGAATTTGCCAAGCGTTTTTTCTCCTTTTTAAAGTTACTCAATTGCTGGACAACAGGTAGTAAAGTTCGCTTATCTTCTCGCGGGAGAAGAAACTGAATCGCACTATCTACGTGCAATTGCTCCACTTTTGCGGCACCATTTTTTTCCATTGCCTTTAAGGATTCCACACATTGCTGCAATGATACATTACATCGTTTTGCTATTGTGAGCAGGTTTATCGGCTGAACTCTTTCTGTGATTCCGCCAATATTGCGTAATAAATAATCGATTAAAACATCGTTATTAGGATTACTATTTACTTCAAGTTTTAGTGATGTTTTTGGGGTTTCATATGTCGTTAACGAAAGTACTTGACCACGCTCCAAAAGCGCTAATACATGAAAGGTTATTTTCGGTTTTACATCGTATCGTTGACAAAACAAATTTAAATTAAATTCCAACATTGACTGTGGTAATTCGCCATAGGCGATATCAAAATAGTGACACAAATGCTTGTAGGTTTTTTGAATGGCTTCTTTAGATGGGACACTTGCCATGAGCCTGTTCCAAAGTTTTTTTTCATCTTCTTGTCCTACAAAAAGCGTCGCTATTGATGCGCTTCCATCTCTTCCACAGCGCCCCACTTCTTGATAATATTGCTCCATGCTAAACGGCAAAGTAGCGTGTACCACACGCTGTACATTTGCTTTGTCTATGCCCATGCCAAAAGCCGTGGTAGCCACCATAACAGGTGTTTTTTCTTGCATCCAATTGGCAATTCGCGATTCTTTTTCAGCTGCACCTCCATGAAAAAACGCCACTTTATGCCCCATATTATTGAGATGATTGCTCAGCAGTTCTGCACTTTTTCGTGTGCCCACATACACAATGCTTGGCGTACCTTTGGGCTCCAACGCTGCTGAAATAGCTTCGAGTTTGTTGTCAGTATGCACTACACGCAGTTCAATATTTGGTCTATCAAACGAACCCACAATTTTCTCAGGAGATTGTAACTCTAGGGAATTATAAATGTCTTCTCTGACGGCAGCTGTGGCTGTGGCTGTAACGGCAATAGTTGGAATATCTGGGAGTAGATTTTTTAGGGAGATGATTTCTCGGTAAGCAGGTCTAAAATCGTGTCCCCACTCCGAAATACAATGTGCCTCATCAATAGCCAGCAGCGAAA
>JAFMFL010000092.1 GCA_017856205.1 Flavobacteriaceae bacterium | reverse complement strand
TCCACTTTGAAAAAGGAACCTATGCCTGTATGGCATGTAAGGAACCTCTTTTTGAGAGTACATCAAAATTTAAAAGCGACTGCGGTTGGCCGAGTTTTGATAATGCCATTGAGGGAAAAATTCGCTACGAAAAAGACACAACCCACGGCATGGTTCGTACCGAAATTATTTGCAACAGCTGCGACGGGCATTTGGGCCATGTTTTTAATGACGGCCCAACTTCTACCGGCTTACGCTATTGTGTAAACTCTGTTGCGCTAGATTTTGATGCGAAGGATAAAAACGCCAAATAGCCCATTAGATTAGGTGATCGTTTCGTATTTTTGCGCAAACTTTTCCATATGAGTCAATACGATATTATTGTTTTGGGAAGCGGTCCGGGTGGTTATGTTACTGCTATTCGCGCTTCTCAGTTAGGATTTAAAACTGCCGTAATTGAAAAAGAAAGCCTTGGAGGTGTTTGTCTCAATTGGGGATGTATTCCTACAAAAGCATTGATAAAATCTGCGCAAGTTTTTGAATACTTACAACATGCCGAAGATTACGGACTTACCGTAAAAGAGTATGACAAAGATTTTGATGCTGTCGTAAATCGCAGTCGTAATGTGGCAGAAACCATGAGCAAAGGCGTTCAGTTTTTGATGAAGAAGAATAAAATTGACGTGATTTCGGGTCACGGCTCGTTGCTTCCGGGCAAAAAAGTTCATGTCAAAGCCGAAGACGGCAGTGAGCAAGAACTTTCCGCACAACACATTATTGTGGCAACTGGAGCGCGCTCGCGCGAATTGCCAAGCCTTCCGCAAGACGGTGAAAAAGTAATTGGCTACCGCAAAGCCATGACACTTGAGAAGCAACCCAAAAAACTTATTGTAGTTGGCTCAGGGGCTATTGGAGTTGAGTTTGCCTATTTCTACAACGCTATGGGCACTGAAGTTACGCTTGTAGAATATATGCCACGTATTGTACCAGTTGAAGACGAGGAGATTTCAAAACAGATGGAACGCTCGTTTAAAAAAGCAGGCATTACCGTTTTAACTAATGCTGAAGTAACCGCAGTTGATACTTCTGGAAAAGGTGTTACGGCTACCGTAAAAACCAAAAAAGGCGAAGAAGAAATTAAAGCAGATGTGGTGCTATCTGCCGTTGGCATCAAAACCAACATAGAAAACATTGGTTTAGAGGAAGTTGGAATTGTTACAGATAGAGATAAAATTTTGGTGAATGATTTTTATCAAACAAATATTCCAGGCTATTACGCCATTGGCGACGTTACAGCAGGACAGGCGTTGGCGCATGTGGCATCTGCCGAAGGAATTTTATGTGTGGAAAAAATTGCTGGTCAGCATGTAGAAGCTCTAGACTACGGCAACATTCCGGGATGTACATATAGCAGTCCAGAAATTGCTTCAGTGGGACTTACCGAAGCACAAGCCAAAGAGCAAGGTTATGATATTAAGGTGGGTAAATTTCCGTTTTCCGCTTCTGGAAAAGCACAAGCAGGCGGCACTACCGACGGGTTTATCAAAGTAATTTTTGACGCCAAATACGGCGAATGGCTTGGCTGCCATATGATTGGCGCTGGGGTTACTGATATGATTGCCGAAGCGGTACTTGGACGAAAATTAGAAACCACAGGACACGAAGTGCTTAAGGCGGTTCACCCTCACCCCACCATGAGCGAGGCCATGATGGAAGCAGTAGCAGATGCTTACGATGAAGTGATTCATTTATAAAACATAAACATATACACTTTAGAAGCAGCCTTTTGGCTGCTTTTTTATTTTTTGTATCTATATGTATCTTAATCTCAAAAACTTACAACCATGAACAGCACCATATCTCGAATTGACCAACTTATAACAATTGGAGAAGCATATTTATCCAAAACCCATCGTCAACAACTGGCAGCAAAACCCAAGCCAACACAGTGGTCTAAAAAAGAAATTTTAGGACATTTGATTGACTCTGCCCAATATAATTTAAGACGATTTACCGAAATTCACATCAAACCTAAACCATATCAGGTTGTTGATTACCAGCAAGATGAATTAGTTCTTGTGAACGACTACCAGCGAGCAGAGCCAAAAGATCTTACGATGCTTTGGGTGGGGCTAAACAGGCAAATTATCCATGTTATCAAACAACAAAACGAAACAACATTGCAGATTCAAGCCAAACTCTCGAACCAGAAAACAACAACCTTGCTTTTTCTTATCAATGATTACCTTGAGCATATGGAACATCATGTAAAGCAAATTGTTGATGCATAATCACTATTTTGCATCTTAATTAATTGGGAGAACATGGGGAAAAATATTGTAATAACAGGCGTCTCATCTGGTATTGGACGCGATACCCTGAGATTGTTACACAACAAAGGCTATCATGTTTTTGGTAGTGTTCGCAAAGTAGCCGACGCTAAAAGACTTTCCCAAGAATATCCCGAGCGTTTTACCCCACTACTTTTTGATGTACAAGACCATGAAGCTGTGGTTAATGCGTCAAAAGTAGTTTTTGAGCACTGTGCTTCATTGGACGGACTTATCAACAATGCGGGGATAGCAGCTCCAGGACCTTTGCAGTATCTTTCAGAAGAAGATTTTGAACGTCAGCTTGACATCAATGTAAAAGCCGTTAGGCGTATTACCAATCTATTTTTACCCCTTCTAGGTACTTCGCCAAATACTAAAGCCACACCCGGCAGAATTATTAATATCAGCTCTGTATCTGGATTATTCAATTCTCCGTTTAATGGTGCATATTCTATTTCCAAACACGCTTTAGAAAGCATGACAGACATTTATCGAAGAGAGCTTCGACGGTACGGAATAAAAGTTATTGCCATTGAGCCAGGACCGATTAAAACGGAAATTTGGCAAAAAAACCTCAATAGTATGGAAAAATACGCCGATACAGACTACAACGATGTACTTCAAAAAGCCGATAAGATGATTGAGAATGCTGAAAAATCAGCATTACCAGTAACACGTATATCCGAATTGATTTTTAAATGCCTAACCAAAAAGAATCCAAAAACGCGTTACATTGTTCAAAAGAACAAACTCGTGTTTAAGCTACTTGCCTTTTATATGCCTGACAAGCTTGTAGATTGGTTTATTCATAAAACCCTAACAAGTGGGAACAAGCACAGGCCTATTTAATCCTTATTTTTTAAGGAAACTTTCAACTGCCAAGCGGTACACATCAAGACCAAATCCCAAAATAAGCCCCTTTGCATTAGGAGTTATATAAGAGGTGTGCCTAAAGTCTTCGCGGGCAAAAGTGTTGGAAATATGCACCTCAATCACCGGAGTTTCTATTGCTTTGATAGCATCTCCAATTCCAATAGAAGTATGCGTATAAGCGCCTGCATTTAGGATAATACCATCGCCAAAAAAACCGAACTTGTGCAATGCATCAATCAGTTCGCCCTCAATATTGGATTGAAGATAGGAAAACGTACAATCGGGAAACTGTTCTTTAAGCGTTTCCAAATAGGTTTCAAACCCTTGCCCACCATAAATTTCAGGTTCGCGCTTGCCTAGTAAGTTTAAATTTGGTCCGTTGATGATGGTCAGTTCCATGCGAAATTTTGCTCAAAACTAAGAAACTATTGGGAATCCAACGGAATATTTAAACAATCGGTCTGCTTTTACAGACCGATTATTTTCGATAGCGTTGTTTTTATTTCCCAACCGCAAACGTAATTTTTACGTTTACACGATATTCGTCAACCTTTCCGTTTTTTACTTTAAGGCTAAAATTATTCACGTTAACCGAAACAATATTTTTAACGGTTTTATTTGCTTCTTTTACGGCGTTACCCGCTGCGTCTTCCCAACTCTTGCTGGAATTAGACAAAATTTCAATGACTTTTAAAATGGCCATAATAGTGTATTTATAGGTTAAAAAATTAATTAAACAGTTTTCCCAAAAGCCCGCCAGGTCCTTTGGAGTTTCCAGAAGTTAACCCACCTAACAAGGAGGTGAGCATACCAGAGTTTCCACCAATTTTTGATGCAACAAGTTTTACGACAAAAGGCATAATCAGTTCCTTTATAGAACCTGCTTTTTGTTTGTTAAACCCGCTGGAAATCAGCTTTTTGACCAAACTCGAATTGATGCCTTTCAAAAACGAGTTAGATGCAGATGAGTTGTCATCATCCGAAAAAAGATTTAGCAGCGTACCTAGCCCACCCCTAGATTCTTTGGCAATTGCATCGCCAACAACCGCTTTGGTGCTGTCAATGGTTTTATCCACTTCTTTGGAGCTCAAGTTTAAATCGCCAAGAAGCTCCGTTATGGTTCCTTTGTTATCATTTAAAAGGGAATTTAAGTCCATAAGAATTAGTTGTAAATATGCTCTTTGTTAAACTTCACGGTAAGCAAGTAATACAGCATGGCGCGGTATTTATTTCGGTTATCG
>JAFMFL010000019.1 GCA_017856205.1 Flavobacteriaceae bacterium | reverse complement strand
ATTTGCACGTTGCTGCTCAGTATTTTCTGTAAGGTGTTCTGCCAGCCAATCAAACTTACGCTTAAAGTGCGGTTGCGGTTGGCAAGAAAAGACAAGTGAGGGGGTTTTTTTAGCGGATGAAAAATGCACCTGCGGTAAAGGTTCTAATCCACTTGTGAAGGTTTTTCCGTCAATGAATAACTCCTTTGGCGGTTGCCTTTTGATTTCGCCAGATAACTTTTCAAATTCCTTTTGGGCAAACTTAAAAAGCGCATCAAGTTCAGCGGCTACTATAGACTTATTTTGGACGCAAACAAGTGTGTTTTCGGATACAAACGAAAGCAACGATTGCCTTTTTTCTGTATTTTCTTTTTGCTCTATGTTGGCAAGGATTTTTACCTGTTCATGCAGTTGTATGGAGCGTTGACTGGTCACATCAAATGTGCGAATGGTATCTACTTCATCGCCAAAAAATTCAATTCGAAACGGCTCATCATGACTAAACGAATGCACATCTAAAATCCCCCCACGAACTGCAAATTCACCAGGTTCAGCCACAAAATCTACACGGTTAAACCCAAACTCAAAAAGTGTTTCGTTGACAAAATCAATGCTCAATTCATCTCCTTTATTGATGGAAAGTGTTTTTCGCTTTAATTCTTTGGGGGTGAGCACTTGTTCGAAAAGTGCTTCTGGATAGGTCACAACCAACTGCTTTGTGTGTTCTTTAAGTTTTTGAAGTGTTTCTGCGCGCAGCAATACGTTAGCATTATCGGTTTCTTCAATATTGTAGGGCCTGCGGTAGCTAGAAGGATAAAAGAGAGGTGGATTTGGTAAAAGCACCTCCAAATCGTTTAAAAAATAAGCGGCTTCTTCTTTGTTGTTGAGAATCCAAATGGTGGTATTGGAATGTTGTTCAAAAAGCGATTTGACTAAAAAACTGTGTTTGGAGCCAATCAAACCCAAAGCAGTCACGGTGCCGTTGGCGCATACGCCTTCATAAACCGCACGGAATTGCGGATTGTTTTGGTACAAAACAGGAAGCTTGGTCACGCCTACTTTTTGACAAAAATACAAAGTCCAAAGCCTATGAAATGCGTAAGCGTTATTTTTTAAACAAATTCGTTGTCTAGTGTGAGGTTAAAATGGGTCTATTCACGCAAGAGTTATTACATTTGCCCCCTATGAAAAAAATGCATATTCGCGAAGCTAATGCTACAGATGCCGCAGGTATTCTTGCCCTAATTCAGGAATTGGCGGATTTTGAGCGAGCTCCTGATGCCGTTGCTGTTACAGAATCGGAGCTTATTCGGGATGGATTTGGCGAAAATCCACAATTCAAATGCTTTGTGGCAACTTTAGACCAGCATATTGTTGGCATTGCACTCTTTCATCCCTGTTATTCAACCTGGAAAGGGAGGTCGTGGCATTTGGAAGATTTGATAGTAACCGAGTCCCATCGAGGAAAGGGAATAGGTTTTGCGTTACTCCAAAAATTTATTTCATTTGCCCATGCTTCTGGAGTTCGACGTATTCAGTGGGCAGTATTAGATTGGAACACCCCTGCCATAGATTTTTATGAAAAACACGGTGCAACTGTTTTTTCAGATTGGAAAATTACACAAATGACGCAAGGGGCGATACAAGAATTTATAGCAAAACATCATGCGAGTATTTAAGTTTGGAGGTGCTTCTGTAAAAGATGCAGAAGGAGTTAAAAATGTAGTAAACGTATTGACCGAAACGGGTCATGAAAACACAGTAGTTGTAGTTTCAGCTATGGGGAAAACGACCAATGCGCTGGAAGGTGTTGTTGACGCATATTTTAATAAACCCGAAGCATACAAAAGTGCATTACAAGAGGTTGAGGCTTTTCATCAAAACATTATTGAACAGCTTTTTGAAGTATCCAACACACCCGTTAGCAAGCGCGTCAAAAATCTTTTTGAACAATGTCACACTTTTTTAGCAAATAATCGTTCACCGCACGAGGCTTTTGTTTACGACCAAGTTGTTAGTTTTGGCGAGTTGGTTTCGACATCCATTATCTGTGCCTACCTAAACCACATTGGAATGCCAGCCGAATGGGTTGATGCTAGAGCGTGTGTCAAAACCGATAATTTTTACCGTAGCGCACTCTTAGATTGGGAACATACACAAATGGCGATTCAGAATCAAGTACAAGGGAGTGTACTAAAAATCACACAAGGTTTTATTGGCTCTGATGAAAACAATTTTACGACTACTTTGGGCAGAGAAGGGTCGGATTATTCAGCGGCTATTTTTGCCTATTGTTTGGGTGCTACCGAAGTTACCATTTGGAAAGACGTACCAGGAGTGCTCAATGCCGATCCGAGAGTTTTTGATAAAACCCAATTGTTGCATCACATCTCATATCAAGAGGCTATTGAGTTGGCATTTTACGGTGCTTCTGTCATTCACCCAAAAACCTTACAGCCACTACAGCGCAAAGAAATCCCATTGCTTGTAAAGTCATTTTTAAACCCAACAGAAAGCGGGACACAGGTTGGTAAAGGCGTTCGTATGCACCCTGAAGTTCCCTGCTATATTGTGAAAAAAGGACTTTCCCTACTGCGTCTTTCAACCCGCGATTTTTCTTTTGTTGTTGAAGATAACATCAGCGATATTTTTAGGTTGCTTCACGAACATAAAATGTCGGTGGATTTGATTCAAAACTCTGCCATTAGTTTTTCGGTGTGCGTAAACGACAAATACCATAATATGGAAACGCTGTTGCACACCTTACGCGCACGATTTGACGTGTTACACACCAAAGATGTGTCACTTTACACAATTCGTCATTTTAAAGAAGATTCTGCGGATGCGCTTCTAAAATCCCACGAATTGATACTAGAGCAACGCACCGAAACCACGCTTCAATTGGTGATGAAATAGCTATATTTACGCTAAATTTCCCAGATGCCACTTGTACATTCAACCGATATAGCCTCTGTACTTGGTCTTGCCAAAACAGGTGCTTTTGGTCGTGCTGTGGGGCGTTTTGTATTATGGCTTCTTAGCCTAGATGAAATAAATGCCATTTATGATCGAAGTGTAGCAAGTGGTGATGAAACCCAATTTTTAGAAGCGCTTTTATACCATCTAAAAATCAGATACCACATTAGCCCAACAGAGCTAAAACGCATTCCTCAAAAAGGTCCAGTGGTCTTGGTTTCAAATCATCCGCTGGGTGGCATAGACGGCATTATTTTGATGCATTTTTTGGAAAAAATACGTCCCGACATGAAGCTGATGGCAAACTTTTTATTGGAACGCGCAGTGCCTTTAAAAAAGTGGATTATTCCCGTGAATCCATTTGATGAAAAGCAGTCTGGAAAATCTAGTATAGGAGGTTTTCGAAAAGTGTTACGTCACCTTGAAGATGATGGACTTTTTGCTGTTTTTCCAGCCGGAGAAGTTGCTTCTACATTAAAAAAACAAGTTCCCATAGACCCTGTTTGGAATGAAGCCACCATGCGTTTGATTCAACGTGCAAAAGTGCCTATTGTGCCCATTTATTTTCATGCACGAAACAGTCCACTTTTTTATCGACTGGCAAAAATTCATGGACTGCTGCGCACCGCAAGATTGCCTGCCGAATTGCTCACACAACGACATCGTACCATTGATGTTCGTGTAGGAAAGGCAATTTCTGTTAAAGACCAAAGCAACCACGAATTTGCATCGGATTTTGCGTCTTTTTTACGCCGGAAAGTGTATATGCTATCAAATAGTTTTGAGCGAAAGCACATATTGGAACGTGTGCCTCGACCGCTACGCAGAAGAAGCAAAAAAGTTGAACCCATTTCGCCACCAGTCTCACCATCTTTATTAGAAAAGGAAATTGCATTACTTCAAGAACAAAACCAATCACTTCTTACATCCAAAGACTATGAGCTTTTTTTGGCGTCTGCATTGGAAATTCCAAATACGCTTATTGAAATTGGAAGGCAGCGCGAAATTGCCTTTCGGGCGGTAGGAGAGGGAACCAATAAATCCCTTGACCTCGACCATTTTGATCAAGATTATTTACACCTTTTTTTATGGGATCATAATGTAAAAAGTCTGGTCGGTGCCTACCGCTTAGGCTTGGGAAGAGAACTCATGAAAAAACGCGGATTGTCCGGATTCTATCTCTCAGAGCTGTTTAAGTTTGAACCTGAAATACACTACATGCTTAATAATTCCATTGAGCTTGGAAGGGCATTTGTAGCACAACAATATCAGCAGCGTCCTATGCCGCTTTTTTTACTTTGGAAAGGGATTATTCACGCTACGTTGCGCTACCCAGAATACGACTATCTTATGGGAAGTGTGAGCATCAGTAATCAATTTTCGAAGTTCACCAAGTCGCTGATGATTGAGTTTATGCGATCGCACTATTACGATCCATTTTTGGCGCAATACATTACACCCAAAAAGGAATTTAAAGTCAAATTAAACGACGCAGATAAGGAGTTTGTTTTTGACGAAACCTTAGCAGATTTAAACAAATTTGATAAACTTATTGAGGAGGTTGAGCCAGGCGCATTACGCTTGCCTGTATTGATTAAAAAGTACATCAAGCAGAACGCACGAGTAGTGTCTTTTAATGTAGATCCACTGTTTAATAACGCTATTGACGGACTGATGTATATTAAAGTGAAAGATATTCCTGCAAGTACCGTTCAGCCGGTTTTGGAAGAATTTCAAGCCTCTTTGGAAGCAAAAAATCAGTCTAATATATAGCTTTTCACAAAAGTTTTGCAATACGCTTTAATTTCATCGCGGGTAGCGGCAAAAGCACTACGTATTTCGTTTTCGTCTTCAGACACTAGTTTTGATGGATCGCTGAAATTTTTATGCCAGCGCTGTGCTTTATTACTTGGGATGTATGGGCAGTTTTCCTGTGCGTGGTCGCAAACTGTAATAATGTGATCAAATTCGATATCCATATACTCATCTACGTGATTTGATGTATGGCCACTAATATCAATTCCTGCCTCTTGCATGATACTCACCGCACGTTTATTTAACCCGTGAGTTTCGATTCCGGCACTGTAAACAGCCAACTTATTCCCTCCGTAAAAATCCATAAACCCGTGTGCCATTTGACTGCGACACGAATTTCCTGTACAAAGAATTAAAATATTTTTCATGAAAACAAATTAACAACCTATTTAAATTCATAATGTTTTTTTTCTGTTAAGATTACTTTAAATACCCTTCGTTGTAAAGCTGTTTTATCTTTTTAAGAATTACCTCACTAAGTTGTATGTGACTTTGAACTGTCCAACCAGCAACGTGAGGTGTTAATAGCACATTACGCTGCTGAGACAAATAGTCCCATGCCTCAGACGGAGTTAAGGTAGCGTCAAATGCAGTAGTTTCCATTTCGAGCACATCCAAACAAGCCCCTTTAATTGTTCCATTTTTTAACCCGATTATTACATCTGATAAAACAACTTGATTCCCCCGTGCGGTATTGATAAGCCAAAAGGGTTTCTTCATTTTGGAAATAAAAGCCGCATCAACATACCCTTGGGTCGTGTTGTCAAGGGGCAAATGTAAACTCACTACATCTGCTTTTTCTTGTAGCGTTTCTAAAGAAACTTGTTTCCCAAATGAATCGCTGATGCCAGAAAGAATGTCATGGAACACCACTTCAACATCAAAACCTGAAAGTTTTTTGGCAAATTGTTTTCCTGTGTGTCCGTAGCCAATAATTCCAACCGTTTTGCCATCGAGCGCCTCTCCGCGATTGGCTTCTCGTTGCCAAATGCCTTTGCGTACTTCGGCATCAGCCTTTGGAATTTTATTAAACAAACTCAATAGCATGCCCAATGCGTGTTCACCCACAGCTGGACTATTGCCTTCGGGGGCAGACAAGACGGCGACACCTAATTTTTTGGCGGTTTTGACATCAATATTTTCCAACCCAGAGCCCACACGAGCAATAAACCGAAGGTTTTTTGCCTTGTTCAAAAAATGGCTATCAATGGTAAATCGACTTCGGATTACAAGCCCATGAAACAAATGGATATCTTCCTCAATTTTTTCTTTAGATGCCGTAGTATTGATGGTATTTTCAAACCCCAAATTATCTAGACCTTCCACAAGACTTGGGTGGTTTGTATCAACATGCAAAATCCGTATCATGCTAAAATCCTAAAATAATTTTGGCAATATAGAAGAACAAAAAAATACCAAAAATATCGTTACAGGTGGTAATAAATGGACCTGTTGCAATGGCAGGGTCTATGTTGTTTTTATCCAAAACAATAGGGACAAAAGTACCTACA
Source organism: Flavobacteriaceae bacterium (assembly GCA_017856205.1). GTDB lineage: Bacteria > Bacteroidota > Bacteroidia > Flavobacteriales > Flavobacteriaceae > UBA7446. The sequence continues at coordinate 13,678 of JAFMFL010000019.1, read as the reverse complement.
AGTGCCGAAACCACAATTACGCAAAGCATCGATAACGCAATGGTAAAACTGATTGTAGTATCAAGTCCTAGGAAGTATCCAAATACAACAAGTAATCCGCCAAGTGCAATTCCGTTAATAAGGCTTAGCCCAACTTCTTTAAGTAATCGATTAAATAAGCTGCCTTTTACGATGTCATTTGCCAAACCTTGAACAATAATGGCTGAAGACTGTACACCAACGTTTCCTGCCATTGCTGCAATAAGCGGAGTAAAAAAGAAGAGGGTTTTATAAGAAGGATGCTGCATTACCTCTTCGAACCCTTCGAGAATAAAAACGCTTCCAAGTCCGCCGATGAGCCCCAAAATAAGCCACGGTAAACGTGCTTTGGTAAGCTCAACAATACTGTCATCGGCTTCTACGTCTGTAGAAATACCAGCCGCTAGCTGGTAATCCTTATCGGCTTCTTCTTTGATAAAATCAACAATATCATCGATGGTAATCCTGCCCAACAACTTTTTTTGGCCATCAACAACAGGTACGGCTTCAAGGTCATATTTTGCCATGAGTTTTGCCACTTCCTCTCCTTCGTCATTTACGTTGACATAATCCACTTTTGGGATATAAACCGATTTGATTTTGGCACGGTCATTTGCAGTGAGCAAATCTTTTAATGACAACCTACCTAATAATAGATTTTCATCGTTGACAACGTAAATAGAGTGCACACGCTTCACTTCGGTTGCCTGTACTCGCATTTCACGAACACATTTGGTAACGGTCCAGTTTTCGTTGACTTTTACCAGCTCTTTAGCCATAAGTCCACCCGCAGAATTTTCATCATATGAGAGTAATTCTTTAATGTCTTGAGCAAGTTCTTGGTCTTCAATTTGCTCAATAACTTCCGCTTGTCGTTCCTCAGGGAGTTCGGCAATTAAGTCCACCGCATCATCAGTGTCTAGTTCTTCAACTTCTTCCGCAATTTCTTTTACGGAAAGCAGTTCTAAAATGCGTTCTCTGATATCTTCATCAACCTCAGTAAGTACCTCTGATGTTTTTTCGGAGTCTAGGAGCTTGATAAGGTAAATGCTCTCGTCGATAGACAATTCGTCAACAATTTCTGCAAGGTCGGCGTAGTGATATTCACTGGTGCGTTTTTTTAGCGCAGTCGCATTGCGCTGCTCAATGTCACTTTTTATTTGCGCTAATAAGTCGTCATTGAGTTGGAAGGGTGTCATCCGCTATTTTTTGTGTTAGCTCTATAAACTTAGGAACACCCAAACGTTCTGGGCGTTCATCAAAGATACTATCTTCTTTTAAACTAGCCGAAAGTCCAAAAGATTTTAGGCTGTTTCGCAAGGTTTTGCGTCGTTGTTGAAAGGCCGTTTTAACCACTCTAAAAAATAGGGCATCGTCACAGGGAAGGGTAAAATTTTCTTTTCGTACTAGCCGAATTACACCCGAAGCCACTTTTGGGGGTGGATTGAATACAAATCTCGAAACATTAAATAAGTATTCGCAATCGTAAAATGCTTGCGCCAAAACAGACAAAATTCCATAGGCTTTGCTACCTGGTTTTTCGCAAATGCGCTCTGCAACTTCTTTTTGGAACATGCCGGCAAATTCAGGGACAAGATGGCGTTGGTCAATGATACGAAATAAAATTTGACTCGAAATATTGTAGGGAAAATTGCCAATGACAGCTACTTGATCTTCAAAATAATCGGACAGCGATAGTTTTAAAAAATCACCTTCAATTATACGATTTTCCAAAGCCGTAAAATGCGTTTTTAGGTAGTCAACAGATTCAGAGTCGATTTCAATTACACTCGTGGTAAACGGTTTTGACAACAGATATTGTGTGAGCACTCCCATGCCTGGACCAATTTCAAGCACGTTGGTGTATCCCTTTTCTGAAAGCGTATCGGCAATATTTTGCGCAATGGTTTGGTCGGTCAAAAAGTGTTGCCCCAAATGTTTTTTTGGACGAACACTCATGAGTAGGACTTCAAAAACTTTAATCGGCTGGCAAACGCCACCCAATCTTTTGGAAATACACGATACAATTTTTGCATAGCAATTGGATGACCAATCTCTTTTACCCAAGTCAAATGTTCGGGTTCTGCACAATAAAATTGTATGCTAAAAGTAGTTCCCTTTACGGGCTCAATGCCGTCTTCAAATTCCACACGTAACAGGTCTATTTGCTGTACAGATTGCGCCAGTTCTGGTAGTAATTCTTTGTCTACATAGGTTGCCCACTCTTGCTCGATAGTTGGCTCAACAATAAACGTGATGTTGTATATTTTCATATCAATCGATTAGGTCAAAACCTGTGTAGGGAACCAATACTTTTGGAATACGAATGCCGTTGGCAGTTTGGTGATTTTCAAGTAACCCAGCTATAATTCTGGGCAACGCCAACGAACTGCCATTTAGCGTATGCGCCAATTGCTTTTTACCGTCTTTGGTTTTGTAACGCAGCTTTAGGCGGTTGGCTTGAAAGGTTTCAAAGTTAGAAACTGAACTTACTTCCAACCAGCGGTTTTGCGCTGTTGAGTATACTTCAAAATCATAAGTTAATGCGGATGTGAATCCCAAATCGCCACCGCATAAACGCAAAATGCGGTAGGGTAATTCCAAGGATTCAAGTAATTTTCCTACGTGAGCTACCATTTCCTCCAAGGCTTTGTACGAATTTTCGGGTTGCTCAATGCGCACTAATTCTACTTTGTCAAATTGATGCAACCGATTTAGTCCACGCACATGAGCACCATAACTACCTGCTTCACGCCTAAAACAGGGCGTGTATGCGGTGAGCTGAATGGGCAATTCATTTTCGTTCAATAAGCTATCGCGATACATGTTGGTTACAGGAACTTCGGCAGTTGGAATGAGGTACAAATCGTCTTCAGTAACGTGATACATTTGCCCTTCTTTGTCTGGCAATTGCCCCGTACCTACCCCCGAGGCTTCGTTTACCATATGAGGCACTTGCACTTCGCCGTATCCAGCATTTGTATTAAAATCTAAAAAATAGTTGATAAGTGCACGCTGCAATTTTGCGCCTTTGCCTGTATACACAGGAAATCCTGCACCTGTAATTTTTGCGCCCAATTCAAAATCGATGAGGGCATATTTTTTTGCCAATTCCCAATGTGGAAGCGCATCATTTTGGAGGGTAGGAATGGCACCGTGTTCCGAAACGACTTCGTTGTCTTCGTCAGAGTTACCTTTTGGAACACTATCATGTGGAATATTTGGGATTTGATATAGTATTTCTTGCAATTCGTCTGCCGTTTCTTGCAGTTTGTTTTGTAAAGCTTTAGCGTCTGATTTCAGTTGCGCAGAGGTTTCCTTTTTTTGATTGGCTTCTTCTGTTGCACCTTGCTTAAAGAGGTGCCCAATTTCTTTGGCAATGCTATTGGCACTAGCAAGTGTTTGGTCAAGCTCTGCTTGCGTAGCTCTGCGGATTTCGTCTAATGAAAGAAGGCGCTCAAGTAGGGGTTTTGCGTCCAAATTGCGCTTTTCTAAGGCGGCAACCACCAAATCGAAATGTTGACGAACGTGCGAAGGAATCAGCATAATCGTATTTTTTACAAAGGTAAAGTATTGTAGGCAGTCAAAATAGCCTCTTTGTCTTTTTCCAATTGTTTTCGGAGCGCCTCTAGAGAATCGAATTTGAGTTCATCTCGGATACGCTCAATTAGCGAAACCTGAATCGGTTGATTGTAAATGTCATCTGACCAATCAAAAATATGGACTTCAATGCTTTTGTGTTCTCCGTTAACGGTCGGGTTTGTGCCAATGTTCATCATGCCCAAACGCGTAGTGCTTTGTAGGCGTACGACCACTGCATATACCCCATTTTTTGGAATGGTTTTATCGGGGTGATTTACAGCAATATTGGCAGTAGGAAACCCGATAGTGCGTCCGCGTTGTTGCCCTTCAATTACGTTTCCAGTTAGGGTGAATGGATGCCCTAAAAATGCGTGAGCAGTAGCAACATCGCCCATGGCGAGTGCTGTTCTAATTTTGCTAGAACTGATGGAGATGTTATCAATTTCTTGAGCGCTAATTTGGGTAACCTTAAATCCAAAAATGTTACCAAAATGCTGTAGGTCTTCAACGCTTGCCGTACGGTTTTTGCCAAACCGATGGTTGTGCCCAATGATAATTTGGTCAATGTTGAGCATATCCACCAAAAATTCTTTAACATATTCAGCTGCACTAAGCTGGGAAAATGCTTTTGTGAATGGATGAACCACCATATGTTGGAGCCCTAAGTTGGCAAGTGTTTCAGCGCGTTCTTCTAATGTTTGAATTAGTGAAACAGATGCATTTGGTTGCACTACTTTTCTGGGGTGTGGATCAAAAGTGAGCAGGGTTGGTGCACTGCCATTTTTTTTGGCTGCTGCTACGAGTTTAGTAATAATTTTTTGATGTCCAAGGTGTACTCCGTCAAAGGTACCTACCGTAACAGTAGTTTTTGTTTTTGGTGAAAAGGATGCGCTATGTTGTAGAATACTCATTACAGCTCAAGTGCATTTCCGTTAAATGTATTCATAGCGGACTGAACGCCTTCTGTTACAAAAAACCATGCAGCTTTCATCGCTTTATCAATGGCAAATGGTAATGTTTTCATCTCTTCATCTGTCCATGGTTGTAACACAAAATCAACTTGTCTGCCTTTGCTGTAACCAGCACCAATACCAAAACGCAAACGAGGATAATCAATAGTATTTAATTGCATACTGATATCTTTTAGCCCGTTATGCCCGCCATCGGATCCTTTTTTGCGCATACGCAAATACCCAAAATCCAAATGAATATCATCTGTTATGATAAGGAGATTTTCTCTTGGAATTTTCTTTTGTTGCATCCAGTAGCGCACTGCTTTTCCACTGCGATTCATAAACGTATTGGGTTTTAGCAAGTAAGCGGTTTTGCCTTTGTGGGTTACTTTGGCAACATCACCATAACGTAGCGTTTCAAAAGAAACCTCTTTTTCCTTGGCAAGGGCATCTAACACCTCAAATCCGATATTGTGACGGGTGCCCTTGTACTCAACACCAACATTGCCTAATCCAACAATCAAAAAAGATTTCATATCGGGTTCTTTTTTTGCGGTAGATGAAAAAAATGGAATGCGAAGTTTCATCTTGGTAAAAATAAAAAAAGCATCTCAGTGTTGGATGAGATGCTTCTGTATATTTATTAAAAGAAATTTTATTCTTCTGCAGTTTCTTCTGTTTCTTCTTCAGCATCCTCTACAACTTCAGTGGTTCCGGCGGCTTTCATAGAAGTTCTAGAAGTACGTACTTGACATACTACTGTATTGTCTGGGTGTAAGAACTTAAAGGCTTCGTTTGCCAACTCAGTCACATACAATTTGTTTCCAAGTTCAAGACCAGAAATATCCGCCTCGATAGTATCAGGAAGATTGGCAGGAATGGCACGTACGCGAAGCTTACGTTTGTTGCGACGCAATACCCCACCCGAGTTAAGTACCCCAGGCGCAGCTCCTTTAAGTACTACAGGAATATCCATTGATACTTCTTTGTCGTCGAACAATTGGTAAAAGTCAACGTGAAGGATTTTATCCGACACAGGGTGAAACTGAATATCCTGCAAAATGGCATTAAACGTTTCGTTATCGCCAAGGTCGATAACCACCGTATGCGCATTGGGAGTATATACAAGCTTGGCAAACGCTCTTTCGTCTGCAGCAAAGTGCACTGGCGCTTCCCCTCCGTATAATACGCAAGGAACCTGTCCAGCATTACGTAAGGCTTTGGTAGCTACCTTGCCCACGCTTTCTCTTTTAGATCCGTTGATGGTAATTGATTTCATATTTAGTATTTATTACATGACAAATTTGCCTGAGATTGATTCGTTATGGTGTACGTTGTACATCACCTCGGCAAACAATTGAGCACAGCTCAATACTTTAATTTTTTTACTTTCTTTCTTTAGCGGAATAGAGTCGGTAACAATGAGTTCTGTAAGCTTTGACGCCTCCACACGTTCGTAAGCCTCTCCAGACAACAACGGATGTGTACATACCGCACGAACGCTTAGCGCACCACGTTCCATCATTAGATCCGCAGCTTTGGTAAGTGTACCTGCTGTGTCAACCATATCATCTACAAGTACGACATTTTTACCTTTAACTTCCCCAATAAGTTCCATGTGCGAAATGATATTCGCTTTTTTACGCTGTTTGTAACATATAACTACATCGCTTTCCAAATATTTTGAATAGGCATAGGCACGTTTTGACCCCCCCATGTCAGGCGATGCAATAGTAAGGTTGTCAATGTTAAGCGACTTTAAATAAGGCAAAAACAGAGACGATGCAAATAAGTGGTCTACAGGTTTTTCAAAAAACCCTTGAATTTGGTCTGCGTGTAAATCCATTGTGATGATGCGTGTAGCACCAGCCGCTTCCAGAAGCTTTGCAATGAGTTTTGCACCAATGGGTACACGAGGTTTGTCTTTTCGGTCTTGGCGTGCCCAACCAAAATAGGGCATCACCGCAGTAATATGTCGTGCAGAAGCGCGTTTGGCGGCATCTAGCATAAGCAACATTTCCATCAAATTTTCGGAAGACGGATTGGTGGAGCCAATGATAAAAATACGAGAACCGCGAACAGATTCCTCGAAGGAAGGCTGAAATTCACCATCGCTATAGCGAGAGAACAATACATTTCCCACTGGACTGCCGTAATGCTTAGCAATCCTTTTGGCTAAGGCTGTACTTTGCGTACAGCTAAAAATCTTTGATTCTAGTGTTGTTTTTCCCATAGTTTTTATGCGGGATGCAAATGTAGGAATTTATTTGAGGTTGCGAAGTTGTGGGCTATATTTTTCTTATGACACAATAAAATTATTGGCTACATTTGCGCTCCAAATGCCTTGGTGGCGGAATTGGTAGACGCGCTGGATTCAAAATCCAGTGCTGGCAACAGCGTGTGGGTTCGATTCCCACCCAAGGTACAAAGCAAAAACGCAACTACTTATTTATTAGGTATTTGCGTTTTTGGATTTATTACACCGCCTTTAGCACATGGGTGACAATCCCCCAAATAATCAGCTCGCTTTCTTCGGTTACTTGCAGCGGCTTATAGCGGTCGTTTTCGGGCATCAGCCACACGCAGTCTTGGGCTACTTTTAGGCGTTTTACGGTAAATTCACCATCTACAAAACAGACGGCAATTTTGCCGTCTTGGGGTTCTAAGCTTCGGTCAATAACAAGCAAATCGCCGTCGTCCAGTCCGGCACCTACCATAGATTGTCCCGCCACACGCGCATAAAAGGTAGCCGCTTCGTTTTTGACAACGGCTTTGTCCAGGCTAATACGCACTTCCTTAAAGTCGTCGGCAGGGGAGGGAAACCCCGCCGAAATGCCTTCGCCCGCAAGCCATACATCCGCTTTGTTACTGGTGTCGGGACTGTAAAAGTGAAGGGTGCTCGATTTTTTCATCTAACCGTAATAATATCGTTAATGTTTGTGGTGTAGCGCGGCGACAGGTGCGCTTGCTTCATTTTAAACGTTCGGTTAAGGTCTTGGTTGGCGAGCTTTATTTTGTGGGGTCCGTATTTGCGATGCAAATGATCGATGCGCTGCATCAGCGCATCGTGGCGCGTGTCTTCTTTGTCAAACAACGTAAGCTGTTGGGCACTTTTGGGTACGATTCCCGTAACCATTACCCCTGCTTTTTTGTATTGAATGCCGTTTTTGTAAATGCGCTCAAGTCCTTTTAGGGCATATTTGCTTATGGTCAAACTTGACTGCGAGGCAAACGGCATCGCCATTAGCGTGCCGTTGCGGTATTGCGGCAAATCGGGCATAAACGGATTGCTACGCACAAATACATACACTGCATGGCAATTGCTTCCTTGTTTACGCAATTTTTCGGCGCACAACGTGGCGTAGGTAGAAATGCGCTCTTGCATTTCTTCATACGAGTCAATAAGAAATTCAAAACTACGTGTGGTGGCAATGGCTTTTTTGGGCGAGGCAACCAATTCCATGGGAAGGGTAGCGGTTCCTTCCAAATCTTTTTTTAGGCGAAGTCCTACCACGCTCATGTGTTTGCGCACCCAATCGTCCGAAAGTTGCGTAAAGTCATATGCGGTTTCTATGTTGTTAAAGGCAAGTCGGCGCGCGTGCTGCCGCCCGATGCCCCACACATCGGAAATGGGAAGCCACTTTAGCGCTTTGATGCGCTTTTCTTCGGAGTCAATGACGTAAACGTCATTGGTTTTGGCAGCAAATTTTTTGGCAATCCGATTCGCCACTTTAGCAAGTCCTTTACTTGGCCCTAAACCAATGCTTACAGGCATACCTGTCCATTTGCGCACACGCTTTCGCATTTGTTGTGCATAGGCTTCCATATCGTACTGCTGAAACCCTTCAAAGTGTAAAAATGCCTCGTCAATGCTATATACTTCCACCTCGGGCGTAAACTGTCGCAATACATCCATCACCCGCAGACTCATGTCGCCGTAAAGGGGATAATTTGACGAAAAAACACGAACGTTATGCTGTCTAAAAAAGGATGAAAATTTGTGTGCAGGAGCACCCATGGGAAGCCCAAGGGCTTTGGCTTCGTTGCTGCGCGCAATCACACAACCGTCATTGTTGGACAAAATTGCAATGGGCTTGTCTTCCAATGTGGGTTGAAAAATGCGCTCACACGAAGCGTAAAAGTTGTTACAATCGACTAAAGCAAACACATTCAAAACTACATTTTTTTACTATATATAAGGACACTTTTTTTTCAACCAAAATATACCCCAATACAAGCAAATGCAGTACATTTGCTTTGTACAACCACCTTCGATGGATAAGTTTTCGTTTCTAAATGCAGCCCATACGGCACATTTTGCACAGCTTTACGACCAATACCTCATTGACCCAGATAGCGTAGAGCCCAGTTGGCGTGCCTTTTTTCAAGGGTTTGACTTTGGTTTGGAAAATGGCGAGCAGCACACCACCGACGCTATTCCCGAAAGCGTTCTCAAAGAATTTCGAGTAGTAAAGCTCATCGACGGTTACCGCGGAAGCGGACATTTGTTTACCCGCACCAACCCTGTACGGGAGCGACGAAAGTACAAGCCTACCCTTGCCATTGAAAATTTTGGCTTGTCGCATGACGATTTGCACACCGTATTCTCGGCTGGAGATATTATTGGTATCGGTCCGGCGACACTCGCCGATATCATTGTACATCTGGAACGTATTTACTGTGAATCTATTGGTTTGGAGTATATGTTTATTCGGCATCCGCAACGCGTAAATTGGATTCAAAAGTGGATTAACAGAAACGGAAATCATCCAACCTTTAACGCAGCAGAAAAGAAACATATCCTTAAAAAATTAAACGAAGCAGTTGCCTTTGAAAGCTTTTTGCACACCAAATATGTGGGTCAAAAGCGCTTTTCGCTCGAAGGTGGCGAATCGTTAATTCCAGCACTTGATGCCCTAATTGAGGGAGCTGCCAAAGACGGCGTTGAAGAGTTTGTGGTAGGGATGGCGCATCGCGGCAGACTAAACACCCTGACCAATATCTTTGGAAAGCCTGCACAAGATATTTTTAGTGAATTTGATGGGAAAGACTACGAAGAGGAGGTTTTTGACGGCGATGTCAAATACCACTTAGGCTGGACCTCAAAACGCCTTACCGATGCGGGATATCAAGTCAATATGAATATTGCGCCCAATCCGTCGCACTTGGAGGCGGTAAACGCCGTAGTGGAAGGTATTACCAGAGCAAAACAAGACCGAAACTACAGCAGCAATACCCGAAAAGTAATGCCAATTCTGATTCACGGCGATGCGGCAATTGCAGGTCAGGGCGTAGTATATGAGGTGGTGCAAATGGCACAACTTGATGGATACCGAACGGGAGGTACGGTACATATTGTGGTGAACAACCAAATCGGGTTTACCACAAATTATTTGGATGGACGCTCTAGTACATATTGCACCGATGTTGCCAAAGTAACCCTATCACCGGTATTGCACGTAAATGCCGACGATGCTGAGGCGGTAGTTCATGCCATGAATTTTGCATTGGCATACCGAAATCGTTTTTCAAGAGATGTGTTTATTGATTTGTTAGGCTACCGCAAATATGGACACAATGAAGGAGATGAGCCTCGATTTACGCAGCCAAAACTCTACAAAGCCATTGGAAAGCACAAAAACCCACGCGATATTTATGCCGAAAAACTAATGACGCAAAGCGTTATTAGTCAAGAAGAATTGGCGCAAATGGAGGCGGAGTACAAGCAAACCCTCGAAGAAAAATTGGAAGATGCACGCCAAGCCTCTAACACGGTGATTACCCCTTTTATGCAAGATGAATGGGCAGGTTTCCAATTGGCAAAAGAGGCAGATATGTTGCAGCCAGTGGATACATCTTTTGCATTGGAAAATCTAAATGCTATTGCGCAAACATTGACCACGTTACCTTCTAACAAAAAATTCTTACGCAAAACTGTTCGTTTGGTAGATGACCGTAAAGCCATGTATTTTGAACATAACAAATTGGATTGGGCACTGGGCGAACTTCTCGCCTACGGTTCGTTGCTTTCAGAAGGTCACGATGTCCGTATTTCGGGGCAAGATGTAGAACGAGGTACGTTTTCGCATCGTCATGCCGTCATGAAGGTAGAAGATTCTGAAGAGGAGCTTGTACTGCTCAACAATGTAGATAAAGCACAAGGTAACTTCAATATTTTCAACTCATCCCTTTCTGAATATGGCGTTATGGGATATGATTATGGTTACGCTATGGCAAGTCCAAATGCGCTTACCATTTGGGAAGCTCAGTTTGGCGATTTTAGCAACGGCGCTCAGATCATGATTGACCAGTATTTATCATCTGCTGAAGACAAATGGAAAATGCAAAATGGATTGGTGTTGTTTTTACCTCACGGCTATGAAGGTCAAGGTGCCGAGCACTCTTCTGCGCGCATGGAACGTTATCTGCAACTTTGTGCCAAAGACAATATGTTTGTTGCCGATGTAACCACGCCAGCCAACCTATTTCATTTGCTGCGCCGTCAATTAAAATCTTCTTACAGAAAACCACTAGTGGTATTTACACCAAAAAGTTTGTTGCGCCACCCAAAGGCAGTTTCCACCAAAGAAGCACTGGCTAACGGTCAGTTTATGCCGCTGATTGACGATGACAGCGTAAAAGGCGAAGCGGTAAAAACGCTGGTATTATGTACAGGTAAATTTTATTACGATTTACTTGACGCTCGCGAACAGAAACAACGCTCCGATGTGGCACTTGTTCGTTTGGAACAACTGTTTCCATTGCCCAAGGCTGAATTGGGAGCCTTATTTAAAAAATACGCCAAAGCCGAAGTGGTTTGGGCACAAGAAGAACCACGTAATATGGGTGCTTACGGGCATTTATTATTACATTTACCTGAAGCTCGCGATTTTCGTGTAGCATCTAGGCGTTTTTATGGTGCACCTGCAGCAGGAAGTGCTACCCGCTCCAAAAGACGTCATCAAGAAATTATTGAATACGTATTTGACAAAACCAAAGACAACATGCGCTAGCGCATAAAAGAGTAGTTATGATTTTAGAAATGAAAGTGCCCTCGCCGGGCGAGTCCATCTCAGAAGTAGAAATCGCAGAATGGCTGGTAAGCGATGGCGATTATGTGGAAAAAGATCAAGCCATAGCCGAAGTAGATTCGGATAAAGCAACACTAGAACTCCCTGCCGAAGAAAGTGGCGTGATTACGCTAAAGGCAGAAGAAGGCGATGCAGTTGCTGTGGGTGCGGTAGTGTGCCATATTGATACCTCAGCACCAAAACCCGAAGGACAAGAAACTAAAGCTGCAACTACCAAAGCGGAGGCTGCACCACAAGCTACGCCTGTTGCCACTCAACAAACTTCCTATGCCACAGGGGCGGCTTCTCCTGCAGCACGAAAAATTATTGCAGAAAAAGGATTAGATACCGCTGCTATTTCAGGCACGGGTCGTGATGGACGGATTACCAAAGAGGACGCCATCAAAGCGGTGCCGTCTATGGGAACACCTGCTGGCAAACGCCCAACGGAACGCAAAAAAATGTCGTTGTTGCGACGAAAAGTTGCCGAACGATTGGTATCCGCCAAAAACGAAACCGCCATGCTTACCACGTTTAACGAGGTGGATATGTCGCCCATTTTTGCACTTCGTGCGGAGCACAAAGAGGAATTTAAAGAAAAGCACGAGTTTGGACTTGGGTTTATGAGCTTTTTCACTAAAGCTGTGGTGCGTGCACTACAAGAATTTCCAGATGTAAATTCCATGATTGATGGGAACGAACAAATCCTATATGACTACTGTGATATTAGCGTAGCGGTTTCAGGACCAAAAGGACTTATGGTTCCTGTGGTACGCAATGCAGAAGGCATGAGTTTTAAAGAAATTGAAGCTGAAATTAAGCGTCTTGCTATTCGTGCGCGTGATGGTCAAATTACTGTGGACGAAATGACCGGAGGCACCTTTACTATTTCAAACGGAGGTGTGTTTGGCTCTATGCTCTCTACACCGATTATCAATCCGCCACAATCTGGGATTTTGGGCATGCACAACATTTTGGAGCGTCCTGTTGCTGTGGACGGTAAGGTGGAAATCCGCCCGATGATGTATGTGGCACTTTCATACGATCACCGCATTGTTGACGGACGTGAAAGCGTAGGTTTTTTGGTTGCGGTCAAAGAAGCACTAGAAGACCCGATTGCACTCCTTATGGACGGTGATGCTAAAAAGGCATTGGAACTTTAGGTGTTAGGGAATAGACAATAGTTTAAAGTTAATAGTAAAATGAGATCCCACTGGCGCGCGTTTGCAACGCGTGACTAACCTTGTTTAAAATAGGTACGCGTTGCAAACGCGCACCAGAGGGCTAGTTAATTAGGACGAACTAATTTTCTTTACCTTATTTAACTTCTAACCATTCACTAATAACTATTGCCTAATTACTATATCACGTATTCATTAGATACAGCCCATTTCGACGGTAGTCCAAAACGGCTTTGGCTGCATGCAGTACATCTGCGCCCAAAATGCCATCTACGGTATCTTCGTTAAGTTGTGCAAGCGCTTCGTTTACAGTGGTCATATCAAACAAAATAAGCTCTTGTTTCGATTGCTCCCAGCTGCCAATACGCAAATGATTTTCGGTACTTTGTCGGGTGTCTATATCGACACTACTTGCCGAGGCAGCCTGTTTTTCTGCTTTGGTGGAGTTGAGCAAAAAATGCGCTTCCTTCTCCAAAGCAACACAAGTGTGCGATGCCCCCGTGTCCACAATAAACACTCCATCAACGTCATTTAGCGTTAGCTTACATATATAATGACCAGAAGCTAATTTTGTGAGCGGAACCCGAACATAGCCTTTGCGGCGTAAGAGTGCAGATAAGGTGCGAATCATGCGGTAAATATACAAGGCATTGCTGTATTTTTGTGCCATGCTAATTGATACACACACACATTTGTATGTAAAGGAATTTGATGCTGATCGTACGGAAGTTATTACTCGGGCGATGGAAGCTGGGGTAACGCAGTTTGTACTGCCCGCCATAGATTCCAAAACCTCCGAAGCTATGCATGCGCTAAAGAATAACTACCCGAATAATATACATTTGATGATGGGCTTGCACCCAACGCATGTGGG
>JAFMFL010000091.1 GCA_017856205.1 Flavobacteriaceae bacterium | reverse complement strand
CATCAATTCTTGAAAAATTTTCAGATTGGATTCCTTCAAAAACGCTGAGGTTATCGCACCTATTTCCTTAATTTTTGATGGGGTTAGTATGGTTTTATCAAATGCCGCTACCGCCTTTTGGCTGTCTTGCTTTTGGTTTAGGTGCACAAAAAACAACTGCCCTTTAAAAACAGGCGAAAAATCAACAGGCGTAACGGTAGGTTGTAATGGTTTTGTGCGCGTATATACCAATGCACTTTTTGACGTTGCACATGCAATATCGTATCCACTACCCCCAAAAACCTGTTGTTGTAACAGATACGGATTTACGTTTGCCCATTGCGCCAAAAGTGAAATTAGCGTGGAGGAACTTCCCAATCCCCACGAGCGGTCAAAATCAAGTGTGGTGGTTAATGAAAATCCTGTTGAGGTGTTCCAACAATTTGAGTTCTGCATTTTGATTGCCAGAAATAATTGCTGTAACCGATTGCCAATTTCATCAGGATGTTTGGGTGTAAGTGTTGCGATATCAAATTCATTGTGGTACCAAATCTTACCAGTACAATCCACACTTTTCCATTGTATGGCATTCCCTTTTTCAGCGACCTCTAACGACTGTCCCAGTTTGGTGGGTACAGCCAATGCGGTTGCGCCACCCAAAACGGCATATTCGGCGGTGAGTAATAATTTTCCATGCGCAAAAAACCTCATCTGGAACGAAGTTTTTGAAGTACTTCTACTACGGCATGATGCGACACCGTATGCTTTTTAAAGTGCTCCACAACGGCTTCTTTTTCGGCTGGTGTAGCTTCAAATTGATTTAAGATATTGAGCAAATGCATCTTCATATGCCCTTGTTGAATGCCTGTAGTAACCAAGCTTTTTACGGCAGCAAAATTTTGCGCCAACCCTGCTACGGCAATAATTTGCATCAATTCTTCGGCATTGGGGAAGCCCATCAATTCGTGACACCATTGCACCATGGGATGCAGTTTGGTAAGTCCGCCAACGGTTCCAATAGCTAATGGAAGGGTGAGGGAAAAGTGAAACACCCCATCTTTATTTTCTGCTTTAGACAAACTTCGGTATTGCCCGCAGCCGGCAGCATAGGCATGCACGCCTGCGGCTACGGCTCTAAAATCGTTTCCGCTGGCAATGACTACAGCATCTACACCATTCATAATGCCCTTGTTATGCGTTACCGCACGATAAGGCTCTACTTCGGCAATGCGCACGGCTTGCACAAACTTTTCAGCAAATAACTCACTTTCAGCTACATTGGGAAGCAATTCTGTTACAGCGCAAGATACGGAGGCTTCTACCAAGCAATTGGGTACATGGTTAGATAAAATACTCATGACCACCTCTATGGCTTTTTCGTTTTCCGAAAAATCAGCGTATTGTGCTGCCAGCTCTCGTAATGTTTTTGCCAATTGCTCCAAACAGGAATTGATAAAATTCGCGCCCATAGAATCTTTGGTGTCGAAGCGTACATCGAGTTGAAAATAGCCATCCAAAAGGGTGGTTTTGTCCAACAGTTTTAAAGACGTAATGCCCCCACCACGAGCGCGCATATTTTTGGTAATGGAGTCAGTAGATTGTAAAAGTGTTGTTTTGTGTGTGCTAAAAAATGTTTGAAGGGTATTGGGGTTTCCTTCAAATATAAAATGCACCTGACCCACTTTTTCAGTGCCTAAAATGCGGGCTTGAAATCCGCCTTTGGTTGCCCAAAACTTTGCCGCATTAGCGGCAGCTGCCACTACAGAGCTTTCCTCAATTGCCATGGGAATGGTCAGCGTTTTTCCATTAATGATAACGTTGGGCGCAACACCCAGGGGCAAGTAAAAGTTAGTGATGGCATTTTCGATAAAGTCATCGTGGAGGCTTTGCCTTTTGGCATCGGGATGGGTGTAGGTATCTAAAACGGCGGCTGCCTCTTGTGGTTTACTAAACTGTTCACTAATCCAAGCTATTTTTTCCGCTTTGGTTTTTTTAGAAAACCCCAAAACCAATGCCTTTTGCCCTTTTTGATTGCTCATGGGGCAAAGATAAGGATGTCTTTACAGTTCTAATCATTCCCTCAAAAATCTTATATTAGCCCAACAACAACTTAATTATGGAAGCACAGTTTGGCGGTTCTGCCTTAAATCAACGTACTATTCTTAGCCATCCCTTAGGATTATTTGTTTTATTTTTTACTGAAATGTGGGAGCGTTTTAGCTACTACGGTATGCGCGCTATTTTGGTGCTTTTTCTCACCTCATCTCTTATGAATGAGGGTTGGGCATGGTCTCGTGAAGATGCCTTAGTCTTGTATGGGTGGTACACGGGCTTAGTATATTTAACCCCAATTTTAGGTGGTTTTTTAGCAGATAAATTTTTAGGATATCGGAATGCTACCGTGTTGGGAGCATTCATTATGACCCTTGGGCATGCTTCTATGGCACTAGAAACTTTTACCGAATCCTTCTTCTATCTTGGTCTTGGACTAATGATTGTTGGAAATGGCTTTTTTAAACCTAATATTTCATCTATTGTAGGACAGTTGTATAAAGATGGTGATAAGCGTAAAGATGGAGGGTATACCATTTTTTATATGGGTATCAACGCAGGTGCATTTTTAGGAATTTTGTTGTGCGGTTATATTGGAGAAAAAGTAGGATGGCACCTTGGTTTTGGTTTGGCTGGTATTTTCATGTTTTTTGGAATGTTACAGTTCTGGTTTGCGCAAAAGATATTTGGTAATATTGGACTAACGCCAAAAAAATTAGCTGCAGCCAATGCCACTAAAGAATCTACATCACCTTCTGCAGGTTTTACGAAAGTAGAATTGGACAGGCTACTTGTCATTATTGTCTTTTCTATTTTCACTATTTTCTTTTGGTGGGCATTTGAACAAGCAGGTGGTTCCATGACCATTTTTGCCAAAGACTTTACCCAAAGAACATTGGTGGGCGATGCGTCCTTAATATTTAAAGTAGCCAATACCGTAATTACCTTGGTTCCTATGGTAATACTTACAGTTGTTTTATATGGTTTGTTTCGCAAAATGATAGGCAGTTATTTGCTTTCTAATGTGTTTTTGGGAGCCAGTTTTGTGATTATTTGGGGTATTGTCATTTGGATGATTAATCGTGAGTTTGCTGCTACTGCAACTGAAATTCCCGCATCATGGTTTTCGGTATTAAATTCATTGTTTATCATTTTATTGGCACCGTTATTTTCTAAAATTTGGGCGTCAAAATTAAATCCAAGCGGACCTATAAAATTTGCTATTGGCCTTATTTTACTGGGGACAGGGTTTGCCTTTTTAGCAATTGGCGCTTTTGGTATTCCTTTGGGTGCAGAAACCGCTAGTGTAAGTATCGTATGGTTGATTTCAGCCTATTTATTTCATACGATGGGTGAATTATGTGTGTCTCCAGTTGGATTGTCATACGTTAGTAAATTAGCACCAATTAAGCTTGTTGGACTCATGTTTGGTTTCTGGTTTGTATGTAGTGCCATTGCCAACTACTTAGGTGGTAAAACAGGTAGTTATATAGACAAAATTTCTGAAGCCTACGGTCTTTCTAACTTCTTTTTAATTTTCTTTGCTATTCCTGTTTTGGCAGGAATTTTGATGATATTATTAAAACCTATTTTAATTCGCAAAATGCATGGTATCCATTAAAAAAAGTGTACCCTTTTTCTTCTTACTTTTACTTAGTTCTACCTGTTTTGCCCAAGTAAAATGGTATTCCCTTGAGGAAGCATTGGCAGCCCAAAAGGAAACCCCTAAACCCATTATGCTGGATGCTTATACCGTTTGGTGCGGTCCCTGTAAACTTCTGGATAAAAACACCTTTGGCAACGACGACGTGAGTGCATATTTAAATGCGCATTTTTACCCTGTAAAGTTTAACGCCGAAGGCAATGAAAAAGTTACCTATCAAGGGCAAACCTTTGACAATCCCAACTATGACCCCAAACGTGCCAAAACCCGAAATGGAACGCATAGCTTTACTCGCTATTTGGGTGTATCGGGCTATCCAACAGTAGTGTTTTTAGATGAAACCGGGAATTTCATTACACCCATTGTGGGGTATTTGACCCCAAAGCAGATTGAGATTTACCTCAAACTAATCCATAAACAAGACTACAAAAGCATCAAATCTCAAGAAGATTTCACGGCGTACATCAAAAATTTTGAGTATCAATTTAAGGGATAAGCCCCTTGTGTTGCCGTAGCGTGAAAACGGATACCCTTTGCTGCACAGGTTTTCTCCCATCTTGAAATAAATGAAGGATAATTACTGCCATCTGCGATAATAATTTGTGGAGCAATACTATCAATCAGTTCTTCCAAATGGATTTTTGGACTTTGTCGAAGCAATACAGATTCGTAGGTTCCCACTCCTCGATAAACCCCCAAACTATCCACTACTAGCAGGTTGGTGTATGCGTGTTGCATAGGCTTGTACAGAGTATTTTTAAGGCGATAGTGCTGTTGAAATTGTTGCGCCATGCGTTTCACTTTTGGTGTTTGCTTGGCTGCTATTGCGATAACGTTATCATTAT
>JAFMFL010000018.1 GCA_017856205.1 Flavobacteriaceae bacterium | reverse complement strand
ACTCGTGGTTTCGTCTTTGTTGTTGTATCTTCGCTTTAGATATTTATCAAATAACTCATTCGATTGCATGTCTGAAACACTACCAGAATTTTTACTCGCTGATAACGCTAAATTTCCAGATGCCGTTTTTGTGGTTCATACCCATTTCCCTAGGTTTATTCTTAACCTTGCCAATGACGACTTAGAATGGTGGGAAACCTTTTCAAAAGAAGATAAAGCACAGGCTACAGAGGAAATGGCGCATTGGATTGAACGTGCTACGGCATTTTATGACAACGAAATTAACAGTTATACAGACTGATGGATACCTTACTGCTTTGGGATAAAGACCTTTTTTTGTGGCTAAACAACTTAGGAACTCCGCAGTTTGATGCCCTTTGGATGGCTATTACAGATAAAAAACATACCATAGCCTTTTATGTGCTAATAACTTCTATATGTAGCAAATGGCTGGGTTGGAAAAATACACTGTGGTTATTACTTACCACTGCATTACTTATCACTTTTACAGACCAAATTACCAACGCTTTTAAGAGTGGATTTCAACGTTTACGTCCTTGCCACGAAGAATCACTTAATGGACTGATGCGCCGCGTAAAACCAAGTTGTGGAGGAATGTATGGTTATTTTTCTGGTCATGCGTCCAATTCATTTGCTATTGCCACGCTTTTTGTGGTGCTTTTTGCTAAAAGATTTCGTGCTATGCGATGGCTATTTGTGGTGGCCACTTTGGTGGCATATAGTCGAATTTATATCGGCGTTCACTATCCTTTAGATGTGCTTAGTGGTGCGCTTTTTGGTGCTTTTGGTGGGTGGTTATTTGCTAAAATCTATTTAAGATTTATTCCAAATCCGCTTTAACAAGCTCTGGATACGCCTGCAAAAATTGACTCACTCTTGGCTTTGAAACAGCTCTGATGTAAGGGTTAGCGGGATTGTTTTTTTCAAAATCTTGATGATAATCTTCTGCCTGATAAAACACATCTAATTCCTTTACTTCCGTGACAATTGGATTCTTAAATCGCTTTGCGTTCGTAAGTTTTTCAATGGTTTTTTTAATTATCTTTTTTTCTTCATCAGATTGATAAAAGGCAATGGATCGGTAATGCGTTCCTTTGTCAGGTCCTTGTTGGTTTAGGGTGGTGGGATCATGCGAGCCAAAAAAGACTTGAACAAGTGTTTCAAAAGACACTCGTTTTGGGTCATAAACGACTTTAATGCTTTCGGCATGCCCTGTTTTTCCCGTAATGACCTGTCTGTATTTTGGATTTACGGTTGCCCCTCCAGCATAACCAGAAATGGCTTCTTCAACTCCTTTGACATTTTCAAAAACAGCCTCAACACACCAAAAACATCCCGACGCAAAATAGGCTGCTTTGTATTCTTGTGGCATGGTGTAAGTTGCTTTAGCAACAGGCGTTGGATTGTTTGTTGGCTTGGGCGCAGCTATAGTACAAGCTGCTATTTGAAGACTGATGATAAGAAGTCGCATAGCTTATTTTTATATAAATGTAGTAGAAAATAATTTACAAAAACGATGCCAACTCTTCTCTTCTTTTAAGACTTCAAATGCTTCTTTTTCGCTAAAGGATTCGGTGCTGCCTAACGCAGCTACTATCGTTTTTGAAAGTGCTGTTGGATTAGGCTCGGTAACCATTCCTGTTTTTGGGTGGATTCCTTCTGCAAGTCCGCCTACATTGGTTACAATAGTGGGTTTTGAGAAGTGTATTGCCATGGGTGTGATACCACTCTGTGTAGCTGAAATATAAGGCTGAACGACCCAGTCGCAAGCCGAAAACCACAAGGATACTTCACTTGTTGGTACAAATCGGTCATGAAACAAAAGCATGTCATCCACTTTTAAAGCATACGCCAATTCCCTATATTTTTGTAGGGGCTCGTAGGGTTCTCCCACAACCAAAACACGTGCTCTTGGTCGTTTTTGCCGAAGTTGAGGCAGGCTTTTAATCAATAAATCTAACCCTTTATACGGACGAATTAATCCAAAAAACAGGACGTATTCCAGCGCATCATCTAAGCCCAAAGCGTCTAATGCCTTAGCTTTTTCCATCGGCTTGGGCAGGTCAATATTTATGGGATGAAAAAATGTATAAACCGGCTTTTTGATTAGCGTTTTTAATGTATTGGAAACTTTTTCGGACATACACAAAACCTCATCAATTCCCTCTAAAAAAGCTCCTAAAAGTGCGGTGTCTGCTGTTTTTCTTTCATGCGGTAGGGCATTGTCTATCCATGCAATTTTTTTGCATTTGAGTTGACTTGCTATTGCGCGATAACAAAGCGCAAGCCAGGGCGTCCAATACCTAAAAACGACTGCTTTTGGCTGTAATGCTTTGATGCGCTTAGCTGTTCTCCACCACGTTATTGGATTTAGCGTATTGATTTCCTGATGTGATGTAAAATCGGGAGTTGTTTTAGAAGTGGAATATGGGGTTTTTCCAGGGAAAAAAAGCTTTGGATAAAGCAACGAAAACGAAAAAACAACAACCTCTTCACCTTGGGTAATAAGGGATTTTACATAAGCATTGTTGGTGTCTGCTATACCACCACGAAAAGGAAAAACAGGACCAACTAGGACAACCATATTAGCTGTCTTGAATAAGCACCCATTCGCCTTTAGCAAGTAGCGGCTCTGCTTGTTTAAACTTTACGGTCTTGCGTTCGCCACTAACAACGTGTTGTATGTCAACCCTTTCGTTTCTTCCAATTTTTGGGCGTTCACGCACAATAGTTTCGGCTTTTGCAACTGGTGCACTGCCCGAATGTTGCGCCGCCTGGCGCATGGCCTGTTGGTCTTGGTTTAGGACTTCTTCTTTAGAGGTATTCACACGCTCTTTGCGTCGCGTTGCCCTTGCTTCGCGAATTGTATTTGGATCTTGTGTTGGTAATTCGCCTTTAAACAAGAAGGAAATAATGTTTCGATTGACATTGTCCATAAACCCACGGAACAGCTCAAAGGATTCAAATTTGTAAATTAACAATGGATCTTTTTGCTCGTGGACGGCAAGTTGAACCGATTGCTTTAGCTCGTCCATTTTGCGCAGATGGTCTTTCCATGATTCATCAATAATGGCAAGACTGATATTTTTTTCAAAATCACGCACCAGATTTTCACCTTCACTTTCAAAGGCTTTTTCCAAATCACTTACCACGTTTAGGGTTTTAATACCATCGGTAAAGGGTACTACTATGTGTTTAAAGGTATTGCTTGGATTTTGATAAACATCCTTAATTACAGGGAAAACACGCTTCGCATTTTCCGCCATTTTGTGCTGATAATGTGCCAGTGCAGCCTGATACACGGTTTCGGTAAGTTCTGTAACCGATTGTTGTTCAAATGTTTCTGCTGAAACTGGGCTTGTGAGGGAAAACAACCGAATAAGTTCAAATTCAAATTGCTTGTAATCTTTGTTGGCAAGATTTGTTGCGCAAATTTGATCACAGGTGTCGTAAAGCATATTGGCAATATCAACTTGAAGCCGCTCACCGTTTAGGGCGTTGTAGCGTCTTTTGTAGATTACTTCGCGTTGCGCATTCATCACATCGTCATATTCAAGCAAGCGCTTACGAATACCAAAGTTATTTTCTTCTACTTTTTTCTGTGCACGTTCAATTGAGCGCGTCATCATACCTGCTTGTATAACTTCACCCTCTTTGTGACCCATGCGATCCATCATTTTGGAGATGCGTTCAGAGCCAAATAATCGCATCAAATTATCTTCTAACGACACATAAAACTGTGAACTCCCCGGGTCTCCCTGACGACCAGCACGCCCACGCAATTGGCGGTCAACACGCCTTGAATCGTGGCGCTCGGTGCCAATAATGGCGAGTCCGCCTGCTTCTTTTACGGCATCGTTAATTTTAATATCTGTTCCACGTCCTGCCATATTGGTGGCAATGGTTACCACACCTGCTTTTCCAGCTTCTGCAACCACATCAGCTTCTTTTTTGTGCAGTTTTGCGTTTAGTACGTTGTGTGGCACCTTTCGTATGTTGAGCATTCGACTTAGCAGCTCTGAAATTTCAACCGAAGTAGTACCAATAAGCACAGGTCTTCCAGCTTGTGAAAGTGCTGTTACATGATCAATAACGGCATTGTACTTTTCGCGTTTTGTCTTGTAAATAAGGTCATTTTCGTCTTTTCGGGCAATAGGTCTGTTGGTTGGAATTTCCACCACATCTAATTTATATATTTCCCAAAACTCACCAGCCTCTGTAATTGCTGTTCCCGTCATTCCTGCAAGTTTGCGGTACATACGGAAGTAATTCTGTAGTGTAATGGTAGCAAATGTTTGTGTAGCCGCTTCAATTTTTACATTTTCTTTGGCTTCAATAGCTTGGTGTAATCCATCGGAATAACGCCGCCCATCCATGATTCGGCCTGTTTGCTCATCCACAATCTTCACCTGATTGTCCATCAACACGTAGGCAACATCTTTTTCAAAAAGGGTGTATGCCTTCAGCAGTTGATTCATACTGTGAATGCGTTCGCTTTTGACGCTATAATCTTTAAAAAGCACTTCTTTTTCGGCGGCTTCCTCTTCTGGAGATAATCCTTTTTGCTCTATTGCCGAGATTTCCCCACCTAGGTCAGGAAGGACAAAGAAATTAGCGTCGTCATCTCCTCCAGATAAATATTCAACGCCTTTGTCGGTGAGCTCTATTTGGTTGTTTTTTTCATCGATAACAAACAACAAATCGGCATCCACTTTGGGCATTTCCCGATTGTTGTCTTGCATGTAAAAAGCCTCTGTTTTTTGCAGCAATTGTCGCACCCCTTCTTGACTCAAAAATTTAATGAGTGCTTTGTTTTTTGGTAATCCACGAAATACTCGAAGAAGTAATAACCCTCCTTCTTTGGTATCGCCTTCGCTGATTAGTTTTTTGGCTTCAGCAAGTACTGCTGTAAGATGTTGCCGTTGTTGTGAAACCAATGCCGAAATTTGGGGTTTTAATGTTTGAAACTCGTGTCTGTCGCCATCAGGAACCGGACCAGAAATAATAAGTGGGGTACGTGCATCATCTACCAAAACCGAATCCACCTCATCTACAATGGCAAAATGATGTGGGCGCTGTACCAAATCATCCATGGCGTGCGCCATATTATCACGCAAGTAATCAAATCCAAATTCGTTATTTGTTCCGTAGGTGATGTCTGCTTTATATGCATTTCTTCGCGCCTCGGAATTGGGTTTATGGTAATCGATGCAATCTACAGACAACCCATGGAATTCAAAAATGGGAGCCATCCAAGCACTATCTCGTTTTGCCAAATAATCGTTAACGGTAACTAGGTGAACACCATCGCCCGAGAGTGCATTGAGGTAAACGGGTAGGGTAGCAACCAAAGTTTTTCCTTCCCCTGTTTGCATTTCAGCAATTTTCCCTTGGTGTAAAACAATACCACCAATAAGCTGAACATCGTAGTGTACCATGTCCCAAGTGATAGGTTTACCTGCAGCATCCCAGGCATTTGCCCAAATGGCATTATCACCTTTAATTTTCACATTAGATTTAGTAGCTGACAGTGTACGATCAAAAGGGGTAGCGGTAACCTCTAATTGCTCGTTTTCTTTAAATCGTTTTGCGGTTTCTTTAACAACAGCAAATGCCTGCGGCAGAATGCTGTCTAGATACGCAGCCACTTCATCGTGTGCTTGTGTTGTAATGCGGTCTATGTTGGCGTATAGCGATTCTTTCTCATCTAAATCGGTAAGTTCATCGATTTTGACTTTTAGCTGTTGAATTTCATCAAAATGAGGTTTTCTAATCTCAGCAATTCGAACCTTAAATGCATCTGTTTTTGCACGCAACTCATCATGTGTTAGTGCATTTAATTCTTTTGAAGCATTGTGAATCTTATCGACAAGTGGGAATATTGATTTAAGATCTTTTTTGGCTTTATCGCCAACAAATGTCTTAAGAATACCGCTCAATACACTCATAGGAAAAATTATAGGATTCCAAAAGTACGTAAAAAACGGCTAAAGCGACAATGAAATATTAGTATTCGTCTTCGTTCCAAAGATAATCTTCATCTGAGGGATAATCGGGCCAAATTTCTTGTATGGTTTCGTAAATCTCGCTATCTTCTTCTTCAATGGCTTGCAGATTTTCGACTACTTCAAGTGGCGCACCCGTTCGAATGGCGTAGTCAATAAGTTCATCTTTATTTGCTGGCCAGGGGGCGTCACTCAAATACGATGCAAGTTCTAATGTCCAGTACATAAAGTTTAATTTTTAAAGTCTTGCAAAAATAATTTTTTATCGCAATTGTGCAAGTAAAAAATTACGGATTTGGAATCCACTTAATTTCGTCCTTTTCGTCCCAAAAAGTAAAGGCTCTTGCAAGGCAAAATAAGTAGTCAGATAATCTGTTGAGATAGACTAAAAGTAACTTATCGACAAAGTCAACACGACTGAGTTGTACCACAACGCGTTCGGCTCTACGGCACACACAGCGTGCAATATGCGTTTGCCCAGAAGCCTTTGAACCTCCCGGAAGTATGAAATGAGTCATTTTTGGCAGTAGTTCTTCATAAAAATCAATATAGCGCTCTAATTGATTAATATCTGATTCAGAAATAGGGGAGAACGGTCGTTTTTGTTCGCTAGACTTATTGGCAAGCTGTGCGCCAACCGAAAACAATTGGTGCTGTATTCCTAAAATTTCATCAAGGTGACCTTTAGGAGCGTATTGAGCAATAAGCCCTAGCCATGAATTCAATTCATCTATTGTTCCATAGGATTCAATACGGAGGTCGCTTTTGGAAACTCGATAGCCTCCAATAAGTGAAGTGTCACCTTCATCGCCTGTTTTGGTGTAAATTTTCATAGCTGCGTTTTCGCTTTTCAAAAGTAAACAACTTAACTGATGTGTAAAAACTTTTTTTAGCTAAATCACTCATTTTCAAAACTTTTCAATTTTTTTTACGCGCCAATGTGAAAAGTAAAATAAAAGCAGCTAAAAACCCGCCAAGACGAAAAATATAGTTTCCAAACTGAACGTAGCGTGTGATTTTGTTTTGCGGAATTACAGCGTTAGTGAGCACACCTTTGGTGTCGTATTTAAGTTGCGAAGTAATTTCGCCAAGGGGGGTGATAAACCCAGAAATACCTGTATTTGCCGCCCTTACGATTGGTCTGCGTGTTTCGATGGCTCGCAAGCGCGCATACGCCAAATGTTGTTTGTGTCCAGGCGTATTACCCCACCAAGCATCGTTTGTCATTATTGCCAATACCGTAGCACCTGCTCGAACGTATTCTGTAACATATTCTCCATAAACAGATTCATAGCAAATAATGGGACCAATCTTTGCGCCGCCATAGATTGGAAATGCTTCACGGTAGTCTTGCGTTGCCCGAACATAAAGTGTGCCTCCAAAATCGAGCATGACATTTCCCAAAAGCGGCTCAACAAGGCTACGATAGGGTAAAGTTTCTACACCCACCACTAATTTTGATTTATGATAAACATGAATGCCTGCGCTATCTGTCATGAAGGCGCTGTTGTAAAAATCTGCCCAAAAGTTGTTTTCAAGCTTGTTGGCAGTATCAGATTTTGTTTCTTCATTATAGGAATTGTAAAATTGGATGCCATGCAGAAATTGTGTGTTATTTAGTGTGCCAAAATCCAATAAATCTTGATACAATTTGCTTTGCTCGAATTTGGGTAAATTTTCACCAGCACCCTCTGAAAAATAAGTTTCGGGCGTAACAATAAGGTTTGGTTTTTTGCTAAGTTCGGGTGTTATCTGCGCCAGCAAATTGTTGTAAAGTTCTTGATGTGTTAAATCGTATTTTTCATTGTATGGGTCGATATTGGGTTGTACCACAGTAACGTTTACTGCCTCGTTTTGCTCGGCCTCAAATTGATGCAAAATGATGTACGAACAGAGTAAGGGTGCTGCAATGAGGAAAATAGGTTTTAAAAATTGCATGCTTTTTTTAGTAGACATATAGTTTTTCAGCCCCTTATACATGGCAATATTGACCACCCATATCCAAAGCGTACCACCAAAGCTTCCCGTGTATTCGTACCATTGCACCCAATTTGGATGATTGGCAAATCCATTTCCAAGATTTAGCCACGGCCATGAAAAGTCCCAAACCAAATGCATTTTTTCGAAGCATATCCAAGCAAAAGGCAAAAATACAAGTCCCGCTTTTTGTCCTAGTTTACGGTCAACGCGTCGCCAAAGCATGACTACCAACGTCATGAGCAAGCTGTTTACCAGTATGGCAAAAAACATCCCAAAAATGGTAGCGTTCCACAACCACCATGTGGTTAGCGCATTCCAAATGAAAAACCCCAAATAGAACCGCCAAAAGAATTTTCTTCGTTTTTCTGTTTTACTGTGCTCAAAAAGAAATAACAACGGCACTAACGCAACAAAAAGTAATGGGGCAAAACCGCCTGTGGGCCATGAAAGCCCCAATAGAACACCGAAAAGTATGGAAAGGAAAAGTTTGTTTGGCATATGGCGAAATTACAATTATTGTATAAGTTTGTTTGTGCTTAACCAAAACTTTACACATGAGACTTGTTAATTATATTCCGAATACACTTACACTGCTGAACGCATTTGCGGGTTGTTTGGCTCTTATATCTGCCATTGAGGGCAATGCGTTAATGACCCTTGTTTGGGTGTTGGTTGGTGTTTTCTTTGATAGCATAGATGGCATGGTTGCTCGTGCCTTTAAAGCAACTTCCGAAATTGGCAAGCAGTTAGATTCACTATCTGATGTAATTTCTTTTGGTGTTGTACCTGGATTTATCGTGTATAAATACCTGTACGAGTGTTTGCCTTATCATTTGGTGCCACTTTCATTACTGGGTTTTTTGGTTACCATAGCTGCCATTTACCGTTTGGCACGATTTAACATCACACCTTCTAGTCAATTAGATTTTGAAGGAATGCCTACACCTGCCTTTGCGCTTTTTGTAGTGGGAATTCCGTTTATTCCCGTTGATGTTCACTATTTGGTGGTGGTTGGTGTGGTTGCAGTATTGGCTCTACTAATGGTATCCAAATGGATGTTACCAAGTCAAAAATTTGTCAATGGAAAACCAACTCGGTTTGCGCTTATTTTTGCACTTTTTGCCACCCCCATATTGCTCTGGTTTAGGTCAGAGGCGTTGTCTTTGGTGGTATTGGCGTATACCCTTTCAGGGTTGATTTATATGAGGCTTAAAGACTAAGCTTCTTTGTCCTAAGCTCAAAGTTTTGCCCTAAATATACTTTTCGCACCATTTCGTCTTCGGCAAGTTCTTTTGGTGTTCCTGTTTTTAGGATTTTTCCTTCAAACATCAAGTAAGTACGATCGGTAATGGCAAGGGTTTCTTGTACGTTATGGTCCGTAATTAAAATACCGATATTACGTTTTTTAAGGTGGGCTACAATTTTCTGTATGTCTTCAACTGCCACAGGGTCAACGCCTGCAAAAGGCTCATCTAAAAGCACAAACTTTGGATCGGTGGCTAAGGCACGTGCAATTTCGGTACGTCGGCGTTCACCGCCAGAAAGTAAATCCCCACGATTTTTACGAATATGTGTCAGTCCAAATTCTTCCAAAAGTGCCTCTGTTTTTTCCTGTTGTTCTGTGGGTGTCAAATCGGTGAGTTCCAATACACTTTTAATGTTTTGCTCCACGGTAAGTTTGCGAAACACTGAGGCTTCTTGCGCCAAATAACCAATACCGTTTTGCGCACGTTTGTACATGGGAAAGCGTGTAATGTCAATATCATCTAAATAAATATGTCCTGTTAGGGGTTTGATAAGACCCACAATCATATAAAAAGAAGTGGTTTTCCCAGCACCGTTAGGACCCAAAAGACCTACAATTTCGCCTTGCTCAACAGCAACAGAAACTTCATTTACTACTTTTCTGCCTCGATAGGTTTTGGTGATGTTTTGTGCGTGTAACTTCATGATTTTGTAGCAGGAGTTTTTGGTGTTTGTTGACTTCTTTTATAAACCGTTTTGGATATAAAAATACTGACTTCGTATAAAATCATAATTGGAATGGCGACAATAATTTGACTGGCAATATCTGGCGGTGTAATAATTGCAGAAAGTGTGAGTACCAGCACCAGCGAAATTTTACGGTATTTCCGCATAAGTTCAGGCGTAATCAGTCCTATTTTGGTTAAAAAATAAACCAAAATGGGGAGTTCAAAAATAAATCCTGCAGACAGTACCGAAGCACGCACTAATGCGGTGTAACTGCCTAAATCAAAATCGTTAAAAATTTCTGCACTGACGCTATAGGTTCCTAAAAATCGTAGCGAGAGTGGAGTGATAACATAATACCCAAACAATATTCCAAGAAAAAACAAAAGGGAAGACATAAAAATAAATCCACGTGCTTGTTGTCGTTCGTTTTTTAAAAGCCCAGGACTGATAAATAACCATAACTGATAAATCACATAGGGGAATGCAATGATAAACCCTGCCGTTATCGATGTCCAAATGTGCGCCGAAAATTGCCCTGCAACCGTTCGGCTTTGTACTCTAAAGGGTAATTCATCAAGGCAAAATCCTTCGTCAAAACCAAGTGCTTGTGCTGCGCTACAAAGCCATTTGTATGTTATGAAGTCTTGTTTTTTAGGTCCAAAAAGCAAATAGTCAAAAATAAAATCCTTAGCAATAAATGCCACCCCTCCGGCAATGATAATGGCTAAAATGCTTCGAATAAGATGCCAGCGCAGCTCTTCTAAATGTGCTAAAAAAGGCATGCTTTTATCTTCCATGCTAATAAATACCTTCGTTTAGTATATCGTGAATATGCACAATACCGCAATAGGTATCGTTTTGAGTTACGATAACCTGACTGATTTCTTTTTCCTGCATAACTGTAAGCGCTTGTTTTGCCAATGTTGTATCCTTAAATAAAATAGGGTTTTTACTCATAATATCTTTTGCGGATAATGAATTGAAATCTTTTTGATTTTCCATCATGCGCCTAAGGTCACCGTCAGTGATAACGCCAACAACTTTTTCGTTTTCCAAAACGGCAGTTGCCCCAACAAGTTTGGCAGATATTTCGGTTATTACCTGAGCAATTGGCGTGTTTTGCTTCACGGCAGGTTTTTTGTGTTCTTGTAACAAATGCAACAATTGTACGTGTAGTGCTTTGCCCAATGCGCCTCCAGGATGCGAGCGTGCAAAATCTTCGGGATTAAAACCGTTGCGCTCCATAAGGCAAATGGCAAGTGCATCTCCCATAACAAGCTGCGCAGTAGTGCTGGTGGTGGGTGCTAAGTTGTTTGGGTCGGCTTCTTTGGGAATGCCAACATGTAGCACGGCATCAGATTGCTTTGCAAGAAACGAATCGGGGTTTGCCGTCATGCCCACAAGTTTGTTACCACGATTTTTAAGAAGTGGAACTAAGGCTTTTATTTCTGGCGTTGTGCCACTTTTAGATAGGCAAATTACAATATCGTTGTTGTCTATCATCCCCAAATCCCCATGGATGGCATCTGCAGCATGCATAAAAATACTTTTAGTACCGGTAGAATTTAGTGTAGCACTAATTTTCATTCCAATAATGGCACTTTTTCCGATTCCAGTAAGCACTAACCGTCCGTTACTATCTTGCACCCAACGAATTACATGCTCAAAATCTGAAGTGAGTTGCGGAATTAAACCTTCTATGGCTGCTGCTTGTTGAGCGATCACAGCTTTGGCTGTATGTATCATGGAAGTAGAATTATTCAAACTTTATTGATAAATAATCAGTTTTGACGTATATTGTGATTACAAATGTACAAAACCCAACATGAAGCCCGAGGTATTAGATGACCACTTTGATATAAAATCTTCTTTAAAAAAATATTTTGGTTTTAGTGAATTCAGAGGACTCCAAGAACCAGTTATTAAAAGTGTGCTTAACAAAGAACATACCTTTGTAATTATGCCTACGGGTGGAGGAAAATCACTTTGTTATCAATTACCAGCGCTTATTCAACAAGGAACAGCAATTGTAGTCTCGCCACTTATAGCACTTATGAAAAACCAAGTGGATGCCATTCGTGGGATTTCTAAAAATGATGGCATTGCGCACGTTTTGAACTCATCGTTGAGCAAAACACAAATTCAAACGGTTAAAGACGATATTACTTCGGGCATCACAAAATTACTTTATGTAGCACCCGAATCGCTAACTAAAGAAGATAATGTCGCTTTTTTACGCACCGTCCCAATAAGTTTTATGGCTATTGATGAAGCGCATTGTATCTCAGAATGGGGGCATGACTTTAGACCTGAATACCGCAATCTAAAATCTATTGTTGGCCGTATTGGAGATAACATTCCCATTATTGGGCTTACTGCTACCGCCACACCAAAAGTGCAAGAAGATATCTTGAAGAACTTAAATATACCAAACGCTACCACTTACAAAGCGTCATTTAACAGACCGAATTTATTTTATGAAGTACGCCCAAAAACTACTCAGGTCGACCGCGATATTATTTCATTTATTAAAGAAAATTCTGGTAAATCGGGTATTGTGTATTGTTTGTCCAGAAAACGCGTTGAGGAGCTTTCTCAAGTGTTGCAAGTAAATGGAATCAATGCATTGCCGTATCATGCGGGATTAGATAACAAGCAGCGCGTCTTTAATCAGGATAGTTTCTTAAAGGAAGATTGTGATGTTATTGTCGCCACAATTGCTTTCGGTATGGGAATCGACAAACCCGATGTGCGCTTTGTTATACACCATGATATTCCTAAAAGCATTGAAAGCTATTATCAAGAAACAGGACGTGCTGGACGTGATGGGGGCGAAGGACACTGTTTGGCATTCTATGCCTACAAGGACATTGAAAAACTTGAAAAGTTTATGTCAGGAAAACCCCTTGCCGAGCAAGAAGTAGGGTATGCATTACTTCAAGAAATGGTAGCATATGCCGAAACTTCCATGTCTAGGCGTAAATTTATTCTCCACTATTTCGGAGAGGAATTTGACGAGGTGAACGGGGATGGCGCAGCAATGGACGATAATACCCGAAACCCAAAGCCAAAAACAGAAGCCCAACAGCAGGTTGGAATGCTTTTGAACCTTATTAGCGAAACCAATGAGCAGTACAAAATAAAAGAATTGATACACATCATGACGGGTAAAAAAACACCTATCTTGGTTTCTCATGGTATTCGAAAAAATCCACTTTTTGGTATCGGAAGTAGTCACGAACTTCCTTACTGGAAAGCGTTGCTTACGCAGCTATTAGTTGCTGGTTATTTGATAAAGGAGATAGAATCCTACGGCGTGATAAAACTTAACGAAAAAAGCAAGGATTTTCTTGAAAACCCGCACAGCTTCTTAATGACAGAAAATCATGTTTATGATTCTACTGCGCCAATAATTACACCAACTAAAACAGGGAATTTCGAGGTTAAACTTCAAAAGATGTTAATGCAGCTTAGAAAGGATGTTGCAAACAAATTTGAAGTTCCACCCTATGCCGTTTTTCAAGAATCCTCCATTGAAGATATGCTGGTCAAGTACCCAGTAACCATTGAAGAGCTTAAAAATATACACGGCGTGGGTGAGGGGAAAGCGCATAAGTTTGGAAAACCTTTTGTGGATCTTATTGCAAAATACGTTCATGAAAATGATATTATCAGACCAGAGGATTTGGTTATTAAAAGTACAGGTGCAAACTCTTCTCTAAAATTATTTATTATTCAAAATATTGATAGAAAGCTGCCCTTAACGGATATTGCAGATGCCAAGGGCATGGACTTCCCTGATTTTTTAGAGCAATTGGAAACCATTGTTTTTTCGGGAACAAAGGTTAATATACAATATGCCATTGATGAGCTTTTTGATGAGGATCAACAAGAAGAATTGCAAGAATACTTTATGGAGGCAGAAAACGATGATATTCAAACTGCTGTAGAAGAATTTGATGGCGACTATGAGGACGATGACCTGCGTGTTTTTCGAATTAAATTTATGAGTGAGGTGGCAAACTAATCTTTTTATGGCTACTTTCGCAGCTTAATAAATTTGACTTATGAGCGAAGGGATTTACGCCGTTTTTACCACACCTAAAGGAACTATTAAGGTACGCCTAACACACAACGAAACGCCAGGGACAGTAGGAAATTTTGTGGCGTTAACGGAAGGAAATCTTGAGAACACACAAAAACCACAAGGTACACCTTATTATGATGGACTTTGTTTTCATCGTGTAATTCCCGATTTTATGATTCAGGGCGGTTGTCCGCAACGTACCGGAACTGGCGGTCCAGGGTATCAATTTGATGATGAAATTCACCCCGATTTAAAACACGATCGTCCGGGCGTATTGTCTATGGCAAATGCCGGGCCTGGCACAAACGGAAGTCAGTTTTTTATTACACACAACGAAACGCCTTGGCTTGACGGAAAGCACACTGTTTTTGGCTTTGTTGAAGAAGGACAACAAGTTGTTGACGCGATTGCACAAGACGATGAAATTGAGTCTGTAGTAATTGAGCGCATTGGTACAGTAGCAGAAACATGGAATGCGGTTGAGGCATTTAGAACATTTGAAGGTAGCCGCGAAGAGCGTTTGCGTAAAGAACGCGAGGCACAAGAAAGAGCCCTTGATAAAATTGCTGCAGGGTTTAAAAAAACCGAATCTGGGTTGCGTTATCAATTTATTCAACGTGGCGATGGCGCAAAAGCAGAAAAAGGTAAAACCGTAAGTGTTCATTATAAAGGGCAACTGGTTGATGGAACTGTTTTCGATTCGTCTTATAAACGTAACAAACCCATTGATTTTGCTTTGGGCGTTGGTCAAGTAATTCCAGGTTGGGACGAAGGTATTCAGTTGCTTTCTGTTGGAGATAAAGCACGCTTTGTTATTTCTAGTGATTTGGCATACGGAGCACGGGGTGCAGGAGGTGTTATTCCTCCAAATGCAACGTTGATTTTTGATGTAGAATTGGTAGCTGTTAGCTAACTTTCCATTTGATATTACAACCCAAACTTGGTTTTTGAAGTGGGTCAATCGCTGCGCCAGAAAGGAGCGCATCCAATGCTGCACGTAAGTCTTTACCAGTAACGGGAATGTCGTTTTTGGGTCTAGAGTCATCCATTTGTCCACGATAAACCAACAACTGCTCAGCGTCAAATAGATAAAAATCGGGTGTGCACGCCGCATCATAAGCTTTTGCTACCTCCTGCGTTTCGTCGTACAAATACGGAAATGTAAACCCTTGTTCTTGAGCAGTTTCCTTCATGAGTTCAGGAGAGTCGTCAGGGTAATTTTCTACATCGTTGCTTGAAATGGCAACAAATCCAATGCTCTTGCTTTGGTAATCGTTTGCCAAGGAAGTGATTCCGTCAAAAACATGCTTAACGTAAGGACAGTGATTACAAATGAACATCACCACAGTTCCATTTTTACCACTAATGTCATCAAATGCAAGAGAGTTTCCATCTACGGTATTAGGTAAAGTAAAATTTGGCGCTTTAGTGCCAAGATCGAGCATGTTGGAAGGAGTGCGTGCCATAATTTTTTTTGGTATTCAAAAATACACGAAAATTATTAGCGCAACACCTCTTTTCCTTTTTCATCAATGATATAGCCCATCAATTCGTTCAGAATCTCGGCAAAACTTTCAAAATGCTCTTTGTACAAAAATATTTTCTGACTTTTTAACAGTTTACCTTCAACATCTTTTTTACGTTCAGAGATGATTAAAAAGTAATCTTCTGATTTAGTTTTTTTGATATCAAAATAATAGGTGCGAGAACCCGCTTGTAGGCATCGTTCCAAAACACTTTTTGTTGGGTCAAATTCAATCATGGTATAAGATTTGTTACCTTAAAGATAGCAAAACTTATGAGATTTCAGCAGATTCTTCTTCCAATCGTTGTTGGGTGTAAAGTTCCTTATAATAACCCTCTTTGTTGACAAGGCTTTTATGTGACCCAAATTGCTTAACTTTTCCGTTGTCAAGAATAAGAATATGATCAGCATTTTTTGCCGATGAAACCCTATGACATACAATTACCGTAGTGGTGTCTTTTTTTGCTTTTAGCGATGATAAAATCGCCTCCTCGGTTTCGGTATCTACTGCCGAAAGGCAATCGTCTAGCAGCAATAGTTTAGGTTGTTTGATTAGGGCGCGCGCAATAGACACCCGCTGCTTTTGTCCACCAGAAAGTGTGATGCCTCGTTCGCCAAGCATAGTATCATATTTAGCTGCAAAATCAATTATATTTTCATGTACAGCAGCTTGTTTGGCAGCCGTTTCTATTTCTTCTTGCGTAGCATCTTGTTTGCCAAAACGAATGTTGTTTGCAATGGTATCCGAAAACAAAAAGGCTTGCTGTGGCACCACGCCCATGGCATTGCGAATGTCGTGTTGTGTATATGCATCAAGCGGATTTCCACCAAGCATCACTTCTCCAGAATGTGGTAAATAGGTTTTTGAAAGTAGTTGTAGCAGTGTTGTCTTTCCTGAGCCAGTTGGTCCCATAACGGCAAGCGTTTTTCCTTCAGCCAGTTCAAACGACACACCATTTAGTGCATGAATTCCTGTGTCGTCATATGTAAAGTGCACATTTTTAAATGCAATAGCTACACTGTCCAAATTTTTGTATGCAGCGTTGCTGTCTTGAATTTCAGGCTCTTGCCCTAAAAACTCGTTAATGCGCTTTTGTGAGGCTTCGGCTTGCTGCACGATAGAGGTTACCCAGCCTACTGTTGCTACCGGCCAGGTAAGCATATTCACATAAATAATAAATTCTGCCAATACGCCTAATTCTATCTGTCCGTTGATGTATTGGCTTCCGCCAATAAATATCACTAAAATATTACTGATGCCAATAAGCAATATCATCATGGGAAAAAACCACGCTTGCACTTGTACAAGAGACATGTTTTTAGTGCGACTTTCAGCCGAAATGCGTTGCATTTCTGCTATTCGATCTGACTCAATGGCATAGGATTTAATCACATTAATGCCACTAAACGACTCTTGCGCAAATGTGGAAAGCTGTGACAGCATTTCCTGCACAAGTGTGCTTCGCTCATGAATGGCTTTGCTGAGCCTATATATCATAAATGATAAAACGGGCAAAGGCAACAAGGTGTAAAGCGTCAGTTTAGGAGCAACACTTGCCATATAGCTGATCACAATAATAAATAATGTAGCAGTATTGATGCTGTACATAAGCGCAGGACCAACATACATCCGTACTCTTGAAACATCTTCGCTGATGCGGTTCATTAAGTCACCGGTACGGTTTTGTTTGTAAAATCGAAGCGATAGTTTTTGGTAGTGGTCGTAAATAGTGTTTTTTAAATCAAACTCAATGTGTCGCGATACATTAA
This sequence comes from Flavobacteriaceae bacterium, assembly GCA_017856205.1. GTDB lineage: Bacteria > Bacteroidota > Bacteroidia > Flavobacteriales > Flavobacteriaceae > UBA7446. Next base: position 3,263 of record JAFMFL010000018.1, on the reverse strand, counting down.
TAATGGTTTGACGCATGGCAAATGTAAATCCACCCGAAATCAATGCTGCACCTACAATGAGGGCAATATTGGTCAGCAAGACCCTTTTTATAGAAGTAAGATCTGTAGCTCCACTTTGAATAAATTGCTCTATTTCAGTGATAGAATCCCCAACCAGGCTTGGGGCAAGCACGGCAAATACCCTAGAAGAAACCGTAAATAGCAATCCTAGTAGGATTAAGAAGCGGTATTTTTTTAGATAACGGTTGAGGTATTGAAGTGCGCGCAAGCTATTTTTTTACGAAGATAAGTTTTTAGTCGGTTGTGTCAAATCTAAAGTTAAACATCGTATTTTTATACCATCAAAAAACGTTCTTATCCATGATTACACGACGGCATCTTCGCACTAAGGTTATGCAAGCACTATATGCCCAACAACTAGACCCAACCGACAATCTTAAAGAGGGCGAATCATGGATACTCAAAAGCAGTCAGGACTTTCAATTACTGTACATCACGTTGCTGGATTTATTTGGCGAACTCCATTCCTGCGGTCATCAGTTATATCTGAAGAATACCAAAAAGCATTTGGCACCTAGCCATGATGAAATCAATCCAAAATTCTTTTCTAATCAAGCCTTGAAAACCTTGATGGAAAATCCAAAATTGGAAATGCTACGTACCAAACACAAATTAAAATACTGGAAAAACCACGATGAATATGTACGACTTATATGGGATGCCATAACTGAAAGTGATGTATATCACGCGTATTTAGCTGAAGAAGACATCTCTTTAGAAAAAGATACAGCTTTTTTGGTGGCGCTTTTTACAGATGTTATTGCCCCTTTTGAACGATTGCCCGAATTTATTGAGGAGGCAAACATATCATGGATGGACGATATTCCGCTTGTCAATACCATTGTGCGTAACAGTCTAAAGCGGATTGACTCAATCGATGCGGTAATTGCGCATCTGTATAAGGACGATGAGGATCGCAAATTTTCATTGGAACTCTTTCGGAAGGTTGCACTAAACAAAACAGAATTGCAAAACGAAATTATTGGTAGAACGCCCAATTGGGACACAGAACGTATTGCAGATTTGGATTTTACGTTGTTGCTTATGGCATTAGCAGAGCTGCTTTATTTTCCGTCAATACCTGTGAATGTCACTATTAATGAGTATTTAGAAATTGCCAAAGAATATGCCACTCCCAAAAGCAGTATGTTTATCAATGGGGTTTTAGATAAGTTGTTAAAGGATCTTTCTGCACAAAATCGTATTCACAAAAATATTCGTGGAATGCAGTAATATGTTTATTTTTGGAAAAATTACTATTTATGAAACCATGGATTTTTGCCCTTTTGGGTCTGTTTATTATTAGTTGCTCTGGAAATGCTGCCAAAAAGGTTAAGCAAGAAAATATTGCTGAAGCCGAAGCACGACAAGAAGCAAACAGCGAACTACCGGTGTTATCTTTTGACAAAAGCGAACACGATTTTGGCACTATCAACGAAGGTGACGTTGTAGAAACTGCATTTACATTTACCAATACTGGAAATAGCGATTTGACTATTTTGGATGCCCGTGGAAGTTGCGGGTGTACGGTACCCGAGTACCCCAAAAACACGCCAATTGCACCTGGTGAAACAGGAGAGATAAAGGTCAAATTTGACTCTGCTAACAAACCCGGAAATCAAACCAAAACGGTAACGCTTACCACCAACACCGAACGAGGACGTGAGATTTTGCGTATCAAAACAATGGTAACTCCTGACTTAGTAAAAGAAAAACAGCGTGAAGCTGCTCGAAACCAAGCTACTAACTAAAAATTATATCAATGGGAAACCAACTTCCTTTCTTACTACTCATGTTTGCGGTCATGTTTTTGTTTTTAATTCTACCGCAACAACGCCGTGCTAAAAAAGAGCGTAATTTTAAAAACAACCTTAAAAAAGGCGATTTGGTAGTTACCAAAGGCGGTATCCACGGCAAAGTGGTTGAGGTAAACGAAAGCAACGATAGCTGTGTGATTGAAACCATGGCAGGAAAAGTAAAAATGGAGCGTAGCTTTATTTCGCATGAGATGAGTCAACGCCGCACTACTAGTGCTAATAAATAATAGAAGTTGATTAGGTCTCGATACAAAATTCTTTCAGAACTTCACTCTACCTGACATATATGGTATTGAAAAATTATAAACTAGCGTATTATTTCGACAATTTTGATGGATGCTAAAACATGATTTTCACAAAATTTTTCAGAGTTTAATTCACACTGATATAATAGCACTTAGAAATTGTCAATTCGAGTGATTTTTCAAAGAAAAATTGTATCGAGAATCAACTTTTATGACCTTTAAAACACCTTAATGTACAAACGCATCATTCGACCCATCCTGTTTTTGTTTGACCCCGAATGGGTGCATTATTTTTCGTTTGCAGTCATTCGTGGATTACACCACATACCATTTATGGGCGCAGCGATACGTGCGATATATACCACCAAAAACCCTTCGTTAGCAATAGAAGTTTTTGGAATCCACTTTCCAAATCCCGTAGGGCTTGCAGCGGGTTTTGATAAGGATGCTAAACTGTATAAAGAACTTTCCAACTTTGGATTTGGGTTTATCGAAATAGGTACGGTAACGCCAAAACCACAAAGCGGAAATCCCAAACCCCGTTTGTTTCGACTCAAAAAAGATACCGGCATCATCAATCGCATGGGCTTTAACAACGATGGGGTAGTGGCAGCCGCAGAACGATTACGCAAAAATAAAAATATCATTATTGGTGGAAATATTGGGAAAAACAAAACAACGCCCAACGAAAACGCCCATGAAGATTACCTCATTTGTTTTGATGTCTTGTTTGATGTGGTGGATTATTTTGTGGTAAATGTCAGTTCGCCTAACACGCCCAATTTGCGCGATTTACAAGAAAAAGAACCGCTTACGGCATTACTAAACATACTTCAAAAAAGAAACGGTAGCAAACCCATACGGAAACCTATTTTGATAAAAATAGCGCCTGACCTTACCGACTCACAGCTTTCCGATATTATTGATATTGTGAAGGTTACCAAAATTGATGGTGTTATAGCTACCAATACCACACTTTCGCGCGAGGGACTGCAAAGCCCTGAAAACCTAATAAAACAAGCTGGGGGATTGAGTGGTAAACCTCTAACCAAGCGCAGCACGGAAGTTATACGCTATTTGCACTCCCAAAGCAAAGGAGCTTTTCCCATTATTGGCGTGGGCGGTATTCATACCCCTAATG
>JAFMFL010000017.1 GCA_017856205.1 Flavobacteriaceae bacterium | reverse complement strand
ACCTCAACAAGTTGTAAATCAACAAGTTGAGGTTTTTTGTTGGTGGTCCCACCTGGGCTCGAACCAGGGACCAACTGATTATGAGTCAGCTACTCTAACCAACTGAGCTATAGGACCTGAGTGAGGACAAAAGTAAGCAATATCCCTCTTTTGTAATACATCAAATAAAGTATTTATATCTTCGCATAAAGCAGTACTTATGTCGCGATTTGTTCGTTTTTCATTTTTTACTGGATTTGTTTTAGGGGTTGTGTGGTTTTTACTCGTTTTAAGCGCAGGATCTGTTTTTGCAGGTCTTTTTTGGGGCATTATCCCCATGTGGTTTTGGGCTACGTACCAAAAGCTAAAGCAACAACAACCCGTAAGCCAAATTGAAGGAATTGCCTCCTATGCTGTGGTAATTTACGGAGGGATATTGGCACTTGTTGGGGTTTTGTTTGTTCTTGCTTCAATTGGTTTTATGGTAGCCGATGCTGAAATTATTCAAGCGGCACTTGAACAACAACCCAACTACGATGATTTTAGTGACAAGGAGCTAGAAAGCATTGCTGTAGTCATGGAAATGCTTCCCGCTTTAATGCCCGTCATAACACTTTGCGTATGTCTTCAGTCTGTGGCGTATATTGGATATGGATTGGCTGTGATGCGAAATTACAGTAGCTAAGCTTCAGGTTCACTAAAAGGCGTTTGGGAATCAAATAATTTCTGAACAATTTGCTCCAACACATTTGCTGCTTGTTGCATATTTTCCTCTGAAAGATCTTCCTTTATCTTTCGAGGCGAAATTTTATCGCCCACAAACTTAATCCCTTTATTAAGTTCTTTTAGTGCAATAATTCCTGCGTGATTGGCTTTTTGGTTGGGGTGAGTGGCGTTCCAAAGCATGGCGTAAAGTAATAGTTGGCGTGCTTGCCCCAGATCAGGGTCTGTTGCAACCAAAGACCAATCAGAAATTCCAAGATTTCCTACTTTTCCCGTTTTATAATCTAGCACTCTAATTTTACCATTGTAACGATCCACTCGATCTACCGTTCCTTTAATTTTGATAGAATTGCTAACGCCTGATATGGTTAAAGAAGTTGCTAATTTTTGCTCAAGCGCTAATAATGTTATGGTGCTTCCATTTGCTATTTCTTCTTTTTCCATGGCAACAGCCTGTTCTATATTCCGTTTGATTGCTGCAAATGCCAATACGTTTTTACCTGAAATGTCATGCGGATAAATCGCTTTAACCACCTTATCGGCAACAGCATCAATATTTGTTATCATTTCCGAGCAATCTTCCGTTGTTAGCGTTTTACCTACATAGGGCTTATAAAGTGCCTCCAAGCAATTGTGAACCAGCGTGCCGTAGGTCCGATATGAAAACGACTCCTCCAGCTCGTCTTCTTCTTTTAATCCCAACACATAACGTTGGTAAAATCCGTATCCGTCTTTTACAAACAGGTTAAGTGCAGAAGGCGAAAACCCATTTTCCGCTAGCTCGGAAAGTTTTTTTAGGGTTGATGGCGTTTTTGGTACAGATTTGATTTGGTTGGTTGGAGGAATAAAAACCGCTTCTTGAATGAGTTCTTCCCATGTATGTGTTGAGGGGCATTCATAAGCCCATTGACGAATAAACCTGCTGCGCTCTCCCACTTGAATACCGTCTGTGGTGCCGTTATAAAGCAAATAAACTTCTTTTGCGCGATACATTAGACGATAAAAGTGATAGGTGAAAATGGCATCTTGCTCTTCTTGTGTGGGCAGCCCAAATTCTTTTTTCACATCGTAAGGTATCCACGACGGCTGTCCGCCTTGACTCGGCAAAATACCTTCATTAACACCAGCTATAATCACGCGGTCGAAGTCAATAACTCGCGTTTCTAATACTCCTAAAATTTGAAGGCCCTCAAGAGGTGCGCCCACAAAATCAAGCTTTTGCCCTGCGCTTAATTGCACATACAAACTGCGAAGTAAGGTGAACGTAATTTCTTCGTCTATTGTTTCTGTTACTTCTTTAATTTGATGAAACAATGCTAAAAACTTTTCCACTGCAACCCGATAAACCTCCGTGAGTGCCTGTGTATGTTGCGGGTTGTGAAATGCAGGCAGTAACGCAATTACATCGTCTATCCATTGTTCTGGGGTGCGATTTGAACGAAATAACTGTTTCAGCAAATCAGTCATAGATTCTGAGGCTTTTTCGCAAATAAATGTTGTGCTCAAAAAGCTTCGGTGTTCTTTTTTTGCTTGATAAAGCAAGTGGGTGCCAAATGCCGAGTCGTGTAATGCAAATAAGGCTTGCGTTTCGGGTAATGACAATAGCGTTTCCACATCTTTATAATAAAACCCTTTCTTGTTTTGTCGAATAGCCATTTTCATAAATGATGTGACAAATAACGCCAAAGGATGTTGCTCTATTGGAAAACCCATGGTTATGTTGAGTTGCTCAATAGTGTCAGGAAGTGCATATAGTAGTGGAAGTAAAAGGGATTCGTCCGCTAACACAACTGCAGTTTTAGACCAATCTTGGTGTGGTGGCATTTCTGCCAATAATGCACCCAGTTGTTTGGCTTGTCCAACCTGTTGTTGTACTTCAATTACACGCACGTTCTTAGGCTCATGGAAGATGTGGTGCCCCTGATCAAAAGGCTTATTGGCATACTGCGCCCAATGAGTTGCATAATCACGTATAAATACCCCCGCTTGATGGTATTTGTTTTCAAGCATCTGTTTGTCAATGTCCCAAAAAATTTGAGCCCGTTGTTGCGCCAAAAGCTCTTGCACAATCTGCTGCTCGCTTGGGCTTAGCGCATTAAATCCACAAAAAACAAACTGTGTTGTGTTTTTGTGTTGAAGGTAACTTTCCAAATGTAATGTGGCTAGACGATAGCACAGTCCAGGTGTGGTATGGCCTGTTTGTTCTAATCTGGAAACAAAATCCTGATACATTTGAGGGAGCTGATTCCAAAAGGACGTGTAATTTTGAATGATTCTGTCTTGGTTTTCTCCCCACGAGCGAATCTTATGCAGCGAACTGAGGTAAGAAAAAAACGGTTGGCGCTCCAATAAGTACTGATCCATAGTATTAAGATCTTTCAATAGTGGAGAAGACCAGCTCAAAAAGGTCTCAAAAGAATCTGCTTTTTTTGCCCCTACAGTTGCATAATAGCTTTGATAAAGTGCTTGCTTTTGCTGCAATTCTGTTGCAGGTTGTAATGTGCTTATTGACGCCACAAAGTCGTCAATGCTTATCATTTCAGGTAAGATAAGTGGCCCTTGTAATCTTTGGATTAGTTCTTGTTGTAAAAACAGTCGCGCACGACGGTTGGGCAATACAAAGCATAGGTTTGCCCAGTCTGTGTTATGGGACAGTAGTTGTTGTACGACGTTTCCTAGAAAAGAAATAGGCATAGCCTAAAATAAAAAAACGCGGTGAAATCACCGCGTTTTGTTGTTCTTTATTTTGCCTGTTGATTAGTCCACTACTTTGAACTCTACACGGCGGTTAATCGCACGGCCCTCTTCAGTATCGTTACTCGCTTTTGGCTTAGCTTCGCCAAATGCTTTTGTGCTTAAACGATTTTCTTCAATACCAAGATTAACCAAATAATCCTTAATTGATTTTGAACGATTCTTAGAAAGTGGATTGTTATACGATTCCTCTCCCGTGTTGTCAGCATGCCCTTCAATGCTGATGTTCGCGCCTGAGTTTGCTAATAGCACCTTAAGTACTGTTGACAGTCGTTGTACGTCTTGGGAGTCAATATTGTACTTTTCTAAGTCAAAGTTGATGTCATAGTCTGCCAACATAGAAAGTGGGTACTCTGGGCAGCCGTCATTTGACGCGGGTCCTGCAACTGCTGGACATTTATCGTCTTTATCAGCAACACCATCTCCATCTGCGTCTGGACAGCCGTTCATTTCTTTGCTTCCTGCTACATTTGGACATGCATCATCAGCATCTGTAATACCATCACCATCTGCATCTGGACAGCCGTTTAATGCTGTAACTCCAGCTACGTTAGGACATGCATCTTCTGAGTCTTTAATGCCATCTCCGTCTGCATCTGGGCAACCGTTAAGTGCCGCCAAGCCAGCAGTTAAAGGACAGTCATCGTCGCTGTTTTTTATTCCATCGCCATCATCATCTGGACAGCCATTTAGGCTTTCAAGGCCAGCAACTTCTGGGCAAGCATCCACGCTGTCTTTAACACCGTCTCTGTCAGTGTCTCCGTCACCAAAGGCAAATGATAGACCTGCTGTGTACTGTAAATAAGTAAGACCTCCATCACCTTTATCTAAAAGCCCATCAAGTTCTTCTGAATAAATTTTATAGGTTGATTTAAGGCTAAGAGCTAAAGCGTCACTAAACCAATAGTTTAACCCAAGACCTGCATAGGTAACAAAGAAGTCATCGCTAGAAGCTGAAATTCCGCTAAGGCCGCCTGCAATGCCAACACCTGCAAGCAGTGATGGCTCGAATTTTCCTAAATCAAGAATTTGATTTGCAGAAAGTGACGTTCCTAAATCAAAGCTGTAATATAAATCCTCTGCTCCAGACTCACGGTCTAAATTGTTGAGTGTTCCTGCGAGGTCTATTGAAAAGCCTCCGCCTATATATCTAGAAATTTCAAGATAAGAAAAGTTTGAGGAAACTTGTGTTTCGCCGTCTTTTCCAGACAAATCTAGGTTGACAGCATTAGTCCCCACGGTAATATTCCAGGGGTTTGTATCATTCTGTGCAACCAAGCTAGCAGAAAAACCGACTAGCAAAAGCATCATTATAAATGTATAATTTTTCATTTGTAGATTAATAATTTCCACAAATCTAATAAAAAAACGTGAGGTAAAGGTTTATTAGTAATTTGAGGGCTATATAATTGAACGCATACGAAAATCAGGGGTTAAGATTATGAAGCCCGTTTAATACTCCGAATCATAATGTGATCATAGATATATACTAAAGACTTTTGTTTAATTACCAACGAACCTTTTTTTAATGCTTTTGCGTATTCATTGATTTGGGTCTCATGTTGTTTTTTGTAATGTCCTGTTTTATAGTCAAGTAAAAGTACCTGATTGTTTTTTGTGACTACAAAACGGTCTGGGCGCAAAACCTTGCCTGTTTCTGTCAATAATGGTCGTTCGCAATAAACCTTATTTGCGGGATTAAAAAACTCCTTCAAGTCTCTATGGTAAACAACCTCGTCAATTTGTTGTTTCAATTCCGAGTATTTTTTCTCGCTTAACAATTCCTTTGCTTTTGACTGCGTCAAAGCGTGACCAATATCTTGATGCACTTCTATATGTGACATAATTTCATGGAAAAGCAATCCGTATTGAGCTTCTTCAGATCTTTTGTGTGCCTGAACAGTAGTGTTTGTGGTATGCGATAAATTAAACACCCATGGAGTCGTAAGTATGCCTCTTTGTGAGGTTGTTTTGACAGGTTTTTTTCGCTCACCAAACACTAAGTTTTTGTATAACAATTCTGGGTATAGTCGCGAAAAAACATCTGCTAAACTGTTGAGGGTGTTGTCTGCTTTGCCTTTCTGAGTAACAACATGCAGCTCTTTAATAGGGCGCGTCATTCCAACATAAAGGGTGTTTAGCGTGTCCATTACCGCTTGAGAAAAATACGTTTCATAGGTTTGTTTGGCACCATCACCCATTGCGTTAAGTTTTTTATTCACTGGCAGCAGCATTTCATCAAATGGTGCATACTCCTCTTTAGGTAATGGATACCATGCGTAAGTAGTGTTTCTGCTCATAAAGACCGTGTCCGAAAACGGAAGAATTACCACTGGAAATGCAAGTCCTTTTGCTTTGTGAATCGTCATAATTTGAACCGCGTCTCTGTCTTCAGGTGGTCGAACTGTCCAGTTTTCTTTTTGGCGCTCCCAATGCGCTAATACCTGCGTGGTGGTTGCTTCTTTTTTAGCCTGCAACTTGGTGATTTCATCCAAAAATGCCTGAACATGTGCCGTTAATTCATCCGTCATGGAAAATGCCCAAATGGCATACTCTAACGCAGCATAAAGTGTTAGTTGTTGAAAAACCCTAAAGTCAAACTTTTCGTTTGTGCAGTCCATAAGCACCGTGCCAAAAGGGCGACAAAATTGCTGTTGTGTCCAATTGTGTGGGTCTTTCTGCTGAAGCGCAAATCGCTCCAGAACGGCGTACTGGCTGATGCGGCTTTTGGGCTCTAGTCGAAGTTTTACCAAATGCATTAAAAACTGAACTTCCGGGCTATGTGCTAGAAGCAACGAATCTGACGATGTAATGGGAATTTCAGCTTCTGTTAGTGCTTTGGCTATTTCTACCCCTTGTTCATTTTTTCTTACCAAGACACAAATGTCTTTTTTCTGATAACCTTGTTGGATGCAGTCATTTACACGGTCTACCACCGCTTTGCGATACGCACTAAACTGTTCGTCTTTGTTTTTCCCTTCAATAGTAGATAGCGTTATAAAGCCCCCTGTTTTGGTGTTTGCCTGCTGGTTACAAGAATCTGTATATAGCTTTTGTTGCTGTTTGAGTGGTAAAAATTGAGCCGCTTTTGTGAAAAATGTGTTGTTGAACGATACAATAGATGCGTCACTTCGATAATTTACAGGTAAATTCTCCACTTCAGGCTTAACCGTAAACGGCACCTCTTTATTTGCCAGCTTCATAAACTGCTCTGGATTGCCTCCCCGCCACCTATAAATTGATTGTTTGGCATCGCCAACAAGTGCTAGAGAACCCTTGCGTTGTTCTCCTTCAACAGCATGCGAAAACAGCGGATGAAGGTTTGCCCACTGCAACTCAGAAGTATCCTGAAATTCATCCACAAAAAAATGTTGATACCGAACCCCCAAACGCTCATAGATAAATGGAGTCGGCGTATCCTTTATATTGTCTGAAATATGTTTGTTAAAAAATCCGAGCAAGCGGCTATTACGCTCTTCTTGAAGTTGATTTACCTCATGGCCTATGCGCTGCATCAGCGAAAGTGGAACTATATTTTTTCGAAGCAATTCCAAAAGCGAAACTTGGCGCCAATACCGCAAATAAGATTGCAAAAAGTTAATAATGTCATCTGTAACGGGGTCTATTAATGGCTGATGCTTTTTTTCCGCGACTTTTAGAAAAGCCCTTTTTTCCATGCTTTTTTGCAGGGTTTTATTTAGCGGTTCTTTTTCCCATTCTCCCTGCTGTACAAGTCGCAAAAGCTTTGGCAATAAACTGTTTGGGAAAAATTCGTCCAAAAGATTGGACTGTTTAAAAAAGTCCAAAATAGCCGTTGCTTTTTCTTTAAATGGGTTCTTTATCGTGTTGATTTGAAGTAGAATTTTCTTGTCCAATGCCGTAAATGCTTCTATTGGTATTTCAGACAGCTTCGTCAACGCATGCATATGATTTTCATTGGTGAACATTTCAGCAACAGTGGAAACTTCCTTCGTTACATCCCATGATTTTAACTCATCTGCTTTTTGCAACACATAGTCTAGAAGTATTTTGGTAAGTGCTTTATCTTCTCCTGCTCCGCTTAAAATTCTTGCAACAACCTCCGCCATAAAGTCTTTGCTATCCAGCGCAACATCAAAACGCGTATTTAATCCAAAATCCCTTGCAAACGTTCGAATAATTTGATGCGTTAGTTTGTCAATAGTAGACACATTTAGCTGGCCAAAATGATGTAGAATATATAGGTATGCCTTTTTGGCGCGTTGGTGTAATTCGCCAGGAGATAATTCGCAAAGTACCACAAGCTCCTTAAACATGTCATCTTGCTTGACGGCATTAACACCAGACGCAAAATATTCTAGCTTTTCTAAAATCCGTTGCTTCATTTCTTGTGCCGCTTTATTGGTAAACGTAATGGCAAGCAAGCGCTGCACCTGATTTGGGTATGGGCTACTCAGCAATTGGCACAAAAAAGAGCGCACAAGGGTGTGTGTTTTGCCCGACCCGGCAGAGGCATTGTAAATAATAAATGAAGATTGTTTTGTCTTGGGCATGTGGCGTTCTAAAAGTCTGTATTAAATATAGGAATATATGCCTAAATTTGTACAAATTAAAATATATAAAAATGGCTTTTGAACTTCCTTCCTTACCCTATGCATATGATGCATTGGAACCACATATTGATGCGCGCACCATGGAAATACATCACGGCAAACACCATAATGGATACACCACAAACCTTAATGCTGCCGTTGAAGGCACTTCGCTAGAAGGCAAAAGCATTGAAGAAATCTTGTCTGGATTAGATATGAGCAATGCTGCCGTTCGCAATAATGGTGGCGGCTACTACAACCATTGTTTGTTTTGGGAGGTAATGGGTCCAGACAAAGGGGAAATGTCTGAAGAGCTTACCAAGGCCATTGATGCTGCATTTGGTTCCTTTAATGGCTTTAAAGATGCTTTTTCTAAAGCTGCAGCTACTCAATTTGGTTCAGGATGGGCTTGGCTTTGCGCACATACAGACGGTAGATTGGAAGTTTGTGCTACGCCAAATCAAGACAATCCACTCATGCAAAACGTCAGCTGTGGCGGTACGCCTGTGCTTGGATTGGACGTTTGGGAGCATGCTTATTACCTAAATTATCAAAACCGACGCCCAGATTATATTGAAGCTTTCTTCAATGTTGTGAATTGGACTGAGGTTAGCAAACGTTATGCTTCACGCTAATAATCAGTGAGTTACATAAACATAAAAGAGGGCTTTTTGCCCTCTTTTTTTGTATAAAATAAAAAAGGTGGAAAGAATCCACCTTTTTTGCCCCAAATCTTACCATGAACTTAACCTACTTATGTTATGGCTCTGCTAATATACAAACTCATTTTACATTTCAAAGAAAAAACGAAAAAAAATAACTTTTTATTTAAATTTAATACGCACGTTCCTTTTTCCCTTCGTAGAAATTCATGTATGCCCTATTTACTACCTTGTTGCCGCCCGGTGTTGGATATGCTCCAGTAAAGTACCAATCGCCCGTATTGTGCGGGCAAGCGTCGTGCAAATGGTCAACTGACTGAAAAATAACATCAACTTCAGCATTAATTTCGTCCGTGCGTAGCATGGTTGCAATTTTCTTTGAAATTTGATCGTCTGTAAATTGATCGTAAAGCGACTTCACATGGTTTTGAATTTCATGTGTTTCTTTCTCCATGTCCGCTTTTGCGCGTTTATACACTTCCTCTAATTGATGTGTTTTGTTATGATCCTCAAGTAGAACTAACATCGCTCTAAAAGCAATCAAGTCTTCCAGTCGTGCCATATCTATCCCGTAACAGTCGGGATATCGAATTTGAGGCGCACTCGAAACCACCGTGATTTTTTTGGGATTTAATCTGTCCAAAATGTGCAAAATACTTTTTTGAAGCGTTGTGCCACGAACGATACTGTCATCAATAATTACAAGGTTATCACTTGGTTTAACAGAGCCATATGTAATGTCATAAACGTGCGCAACCAAATCATCTCGGCTGCTGTCTTCGGTTATAAAGGTGCGCAGTTTTACGTCTTTTATGGTAACTTTTTCAATACGTGGTCTTGGCGACAACAGTACTTTCAGTCGCTCAGGCGACAAGTTGGGCTCCTTCAATATCGCTGCTTCTGACTCTTCCATCATAAAGTCTTGTACGCGCTCCACTAAACCATAAAAAGAGGTTTCAGCCGTGTTGGGTATATATGAAAACACCGTGTTTTGCAAATCCCCATTTACGGACTCGTATATTTTTGGAAAAAGCAATCGCCCTAATGCTTTGCGTTCTTTGTAAATATCGGCGTCATTCCCTCTGGAAAAATAAATTCGCTCAAAAGAGCACGCGCGCCGTTCGGCAGCAGGATTAATTTCTTCATGAACAACTTCCCCTGACTTCTTTATGATAATTGCAGAACCAGGCAAAACCTCCTTGACCGCATCAATAGACACATTAAAAACCGTCTGAATTGCTGGCCGCTCGGAAGCAACCACCACCACTTCATCATCTTGATAATAATAGGCGGGGCGAATTCCCGCAGGGTCACGAACCACAAACGAATCTCCATGCCCTAACATCCCACCAATAACGTAGCCACCATCCCAGTTTTTAGAGGCTTTGCGCAAAATTTTTGCAATGTTCAAGCGTTTTGCTATTTCTGGTGAAGCCGCTTTTTTATCAAAGCCCTCCGATTTTAGTTTCTTATACAATTTGGAAACCGAATCGTCCAAAAAGTGTCCGATTTTTTCCATCACCGTTATGGTGTCCGCTTTCTCTTTTGGGTGTTGTCCTAGGGTTACCAGGTTGTCAAAAAGTTCGTTTACGTTGGTCAGGTTAAAATTCCCGGCAACAATTAGGTTTCGGTGCATCCAATTGTTTTGGCGCAAAAATGGATGAACGCTTTCAATGGTGTTCCCCCCAAACGTTCCATACCTAAGGTGCCCAAGCATAACCTCGCCCACATACGGAAAAGCAGATTTTAACTGTTGCGAAGAGGTAACCGGCGTTTTGAGAGATTCCTCGACGCCATTAATCCGTTGATTTATTTTTCCGAAAATATCTTTGATGGGCTGCTGCTCCGACGAGCGCACTCGGCTCATAAACCGTTCGCCAGGCGCCATATCTAATTTTATACTGGCAAAGCCCGCGCCATCTTGTCCGCGGTTGTGCTGCTTTTCCAGCATTATATACATTTTTTGAAGGCCATAAAATGAACTTCCGTATTTTTCCTTGTAATAGTCTAGGGGTTTGAGAAGCCTGACTAAGGCAATTCCGCACTCGTGCTTGATGGCATCACTCATTGCACAAAATTAAATAAAATTACTGTTAATTTCATTGTTTATGCCGTTATGTTTCGTAATCGTTCTAGTTTTTGAAGTTGTGCTAAAAAATCTTCTTTGCTAGATTGCACCAAACCCGCTGTGCCCATAGCACTAACACAAAGTGAAGCCGCCGCCGTACCATGCAAAATTCCTTCTTTAATAGTGTGTGCTGTGCTAGATTGTTGAGCAGCCAAATAGCCTGAAAGCCCCCCCGCAAAACTATCGCCCGCACCTGTTGGGTCAACCACTTTTTCTAAAGGCAGCGCAGGTGCATAAAAGGGGTGGTCCTCATAAAACAGCAGCGCGCCGTGCTCGCCCTTTTTAATGATTACATATTCTGGTCCCATTTTATGAATGGTCTTTGCCGCCAAAACCATGTTGGTTTCTCCACTTAGCTGAAGTGCTTCTTCGTCATTGATGGTAATAACATCCGCTTGCTTTATTACCTTCAAAAGCGCAGGAAGTTGCAAATCCATCCAAAAATTCATGGTGTCCAAAAGCACGGTTCGATTTGGGTTTGGCGTAAGCTGATCCAACACTTTTTGTTGCACGTTGGGGTCTAGGTTGCCAAGCATTACCACCGCTGCATCGCGATACGTTTCGGGAACAATTGGATTGAACTCCGCCAATACGTTTAGCTGCGTATCAAGGGTGTCGCGCTTGTTCATGTTGTCGTGATATTTGCCTTTCCAATAAAATGTTTTTCCTCCTCTCACCTGCTCAACACCCGAAATGTCGATGCCTCTCTCCGTGAGCAGATTCAAATGTTCTTGCGGAAAATCTTCTCCTACAACCGAAACGGCTGCAATGTCGGATTTGGCGTATGCAGCCGCCAGCCCGATGTAGGTAGCAGCACCACCTAAAATTTTTCCAGATTTGGCAGTTGGAGTAATTATTTCATCAAAAGCCATTGTGCCAACGACTACTAATTTATTGTTTTTCATGTTGTGCTTGTTATGTATCCCGTGTCTTGTTTTTTGTTTGGTTGTTTGGATGCAGCAACCGCTAGCTTGTCACAGCGTTCGTTTTGTGGATGCTGATTATGCCCTTTAATCCAACTAATTTTTACTTGATGCTTTCGGTAGATTTTGAGAAAGCGCAACCACAAGTCTTGGTTTTTTTGCTTTTTAAATCCATCGCGCTCCCATCGCATTACCCATTTTTTTTCCACCGCATCGCAAACGTATTTAGAGTCTGTAAAAACAGTAACGTCTAATGGAGATTCTTTTAGCAGTTCCAGCCCAACAATTACCGCCAAAAGCTCCATGCGATTGTTCGTGGTATGCTCAAACCCTTCTGCATACTCTTTTTTATAATCTGTTCCTGGTAATTCCAAGATCAATCCGTAACCCCCTGGTCCGGGGTTTCCGCTTGCTGCGCCATCTGTATATAAATGGACTTGTTTCATTTGTTTTGTAGCAGTTTTTGAATCTGCGGAGCAAAATGTGCATATTCAAGCGTGTGCGTTTTTTGTGCTATATCCGCTGCTGTATCTGTTCGTGCAACAGAGGTTTTGGCTTGAAAAATAATGGCACCTTCGTCATAGTGCTCATTTACATAATGAATGGTAATGCCCGTTTCTTGCTCGTTATTCGCTGCTATCGCCTCAAACACATGTCTCCCGTACATCCCTTTTCCTCCATATTTTGGCAATAAAGAAGGGTGTATGTTGATGATTTTATTTGGGAACGCTTTTATAAACGAAGGGGGTATTTTCCACAAAAATCCAGCTAAGACAACTAACGTGGGTTTTTGCTCTTGAAGCTCAAGCAGCACTTGGTTTTCGAAGGCGTTTCGGTCAAAAACTCGTGTGGCTACACCAAGAGCCGCAGCGCGGCTAATAACCCCAGCTTTGGGGTTGTTTGTATAAATTTTGCTCACCGTGACTTGTTCACTCTCAGCAAAATAAGCGATTATTTTTTCTGCGTTTGTGCCAGAACCAGAGGCGAAAACAACTATTGTTTTCAAAGTGTTTCAAATTTTATGCAAAATTACGCATTTAAACTCGCATTCGTTTAACTTCTATAAGACGCATTTTTTTAAATAAAACTATGTGAACAGTAAAGTTTTTCTATTTTTGTCCGAAATATTAAAACCAAAATTATGTCTGATATTGCATCACGTGTAAAAGCCATTATTGTAGATAAACTAGGCGTTGACGAAAATGAAGTAGTTGCTGAAGCTAGCTTTACAAACGATTTGGGCGCAGACTCATTAGATACTGTAGAACTTATTATGGAGTTCGAAAAGGAGTTTGATATTCAAATTCCTGATGACCAAGCAGAAAACATTGCTACTGTTGGTCAAGCTATTCAATATATAGAAGGAAGTAAATAATCATTTTTCATGCTTAGGCGGCGCGTTGTCGTTACCGGAATTGGAGCATTAACCCCCATTGGAAATACCCGAGATGCATATTGGAATGCGCTTGTGGCTGGAACTAGTGGAGCCGCTCCCATAACCTATTTCGACGCTTCAAAATTCAAAACTCAATTTGCGTGTGAGGTCAAAGGTTTTGACCCACTTGCGCATTTTGATAGAAAAGAGATGCGTAAAATGGATCGTTTTACGCAGTACGCCATGGTGGCTGCTGATGAAGCGGTACAAGATGCAGGGCTTAATCTCGACACTGTTGATAAGTCAAAAATTGGTGTGATTTGGGGTTCTGGAATTGGGGGCTTGGAAACCTTCCAAAACGAAGTGCTAAACTTTGCAGATGGCGATGGAACACCGCGCTTCAATCCGTTTTTTATACCAAAAATGATTGCGGATATCGCGCCTGGAATGATTTCGATTAAGTACGGATTCAGAGGGCCAAACTTTGCAACCGTTTCGGCTTGTGCCTCTTCTGCAAATGCCATTATCGATGCGCTAAATTATATCCGCTTAGGCTATGCCGATGTGATGGTGACTGGAGGTTCCGAAGCAGGTGTTGCCAAAGCAAGTATTGGTGGGTTTAATGCATTACATGCGCTATCTACTCGAAATGATGATCCTGCAACAGCATCAAGGCCTTTTGATAAGAATCGGGATGGATTTGTAATGGGCGAAGGCGCTGGCGCGCTAATATTGGAAAGCCTTGAGCACGCTCAATCGCGAGGTGCAACCATTTATGCTGAGCTTGCGGGTGGCGGCTTATCTGCAGATGCGCACCACATTACAGCGCCTCATCCTGAAGGGGTCGGCGCAACAAGTGTTATGGAAAATTGTTTGGCAGATGCAGGAGTGACTGCTTCAGATATTGATGCCATCAACATGCATGGTACGTCTACGCCACTTGGTGATATCGCTGAAACAAAAGCATTAAAA
The DNA here is from genome assembly GCA_017856205.1 of Flavobacteriaceae bacterium. Taxonomy (GTDB): domain Bacteria; phylum Bacteroidota; class Bacteroidia; order Flavobacteriales; family Flavobacteriaceae; genus UBA7446. Next base: position 6,725 of record JAFMFL010000017.1, on the reverse strand, counting down.
GAGGTCTTTGGTGAACATTTGTATTCAATTAATATCAACTCTACCAAATCCATGACGGGGCATTTACTCGGAGCTGCTGGAGCTGTGGAGGCCATTGCGTCCATTATGAGTGTAAAACATGGAATTGTTCCGCCAACCATTAATCACAGTACTGCCGACGAAAATATCGACCCCAAAATCAACTTTACTTTTAATACTGCTCAAAAAAGAGCCGTATCCATGGCCATGAGCAATACTTTTGGCTTTGGTGGGCACAACGCTTGCGTTTTGTTTGCTAAAATGGATTGATATGAAGCTTCAGAGGTTTTTGCAGTCTGGGCGTTCCAACAAGCAAGAGCCATTGTTCACTGTCGTTAAAGGCATCACAGGAATTTCTCCAAAAGATTTATCGCTTTATACCCGAGTGTTTACACACACTTCTATGGAAGAAACAGATGCTGCCGGTAAAAAGATTAATTATGAGCGGTTGGAGTTTTTGGGCGATTCAGTTTTAAACACCATAGTTGCGGCGCATTTGTTTAAAGAGCTTCCTCAAAATAGCGAAGGTTCGCTAACGCTGATGCGTTCCAAAATAGTGCGCCGTGATTTTTTAAATCAAATTGGCGAAAGGCTAGGGCTAATTCATCATCTAGCTTCAAATGTGCCACAAAAAAACTATGGGCCTGACGTTCACGGAAACTTATTTGAGGCGCTTGTTGGTGCCGTTTATATGGATTGTGGTTTCGATGCCTGCTCGGCGTTTGTGCACGAGTGCATGATTACGCCCCATGTTGATTTGGTCAAGCTACACAACAAGGTCTTAAGCTATAAAAGCCTTTTGGTGGATTGGTTTCAAAAAAATCGATTGCGCTACAAGTACGATGTCGAAAGCGATAACGGTGCCGAAAAAACTACTTATTATAAAGCAAAGCTTTGGCTAGACAATAAGGTAATCGCAACTGCAAGAGCAACCAACAAAAAAAAGGCGATTGAAAAAGTGTCAAAAAGAGCCTATTTTCAGTTTCAACATCAAATAAAATCAATTCAAAACAAACATTAATAAAACAATATCATTGTTTTTTACTAAGCTGAATTCTGTTATTGTGCCGTATCTTAGCCGAAACCTATGGGAACACATATGCTTAGCTTAGAGACAGAAGCAGACGAGCAAGACGTCATCTGCGTTCACACTGTGCTTCCTGCTTACTTATTTGTTTTTGAATTTAACAAACTTTTAGGGCTGTCGCTTATTAGAAGTAACGATGATATTGCATCTAATGCGTTAAATCATAGGTTTGCAGTTTATGAACACAATTGCGCTGTCATGCAACAAACTTGGCGTGTCATTGAAAATCGTTTTACTGCAACGCAGTCCGAGTCCGAAAACACCCTTTTTGCTCAGAGCGAGCAACGCTTTTGCTTGTTTCCTGAGTTGGAGCAAACCGACTTGTTGATTTGCGTAAACGGGCTTTCTGATGATGCGTTAAAAAAAATTACAACTATTAAACGTGTAATTTCGTGCTACCCCCTGCCAAAAAAACTAAACAATATTAAAGAACAACTTACCTTTTAACAATGAGAAAAATTAAAAAGACTAAAATTGTAGCTACTCTAGGGCCTGCATCTTCTACCCGAGAGGTGATAAAGGAAATGATGCTCAGTGGTGTTAATGTATTTCGAATCAACTTTTCTCACGCAGATTACGAAGATGTCCTAGAGCGCATTCAAATTATACGCGAGCTCAATGTGGAGCTTGGCTTTCATGTGGGCATACTTGCCGATCTACAGGGCCCTAAGCTTCGGGTGGGAAATATGGCGCCTGACACAATTGTGGAGGATGGGCAAGAAGTGCGCTTTACCACGGAAAAAATTGACGAAGGAACCGCAGACGCCATTTATATGAATTACAGCCAATTTCCAAAAGATGTGAGTGCTGGTGAGCGCATTCTTTTGGACGATGGTAAACTTATTTTTGAAGTGGTTGACACAGACAAAAAAACAAGTGTAACGGCAAGAGTTATTCAAGGTGGGGTGTTAAAGTCCAAAAAGGGCGTAAACCTGCCTAACACTAACATTTCACTTCCCGCATTGACCAAAAAAGATATAAAAGACGCCATTTTTGCCATTGAACAAAATGTAGATTGGATTGCTTTATCCTTTGTGCGTCACAAGCAAGATGTTGAAGATTTGCGTCAGCTTATAAAAAAGCACGGCGAGCATGATATTCCTATCATTTCTAAAATTGAGAAACCCGAAGCACTAGTAAACATTGAAGAAATTGTTGCGGTAAGTAACGGGCTTATGGTGGCGCGGGGCGATTTGGGTGTAGAAGTGCCTGCCGAGGAAGTGCCCCTGGTTCAAAAAGAGTTGGTACAACACGCTAAACGAGCGCGCATTCCCGTTATTGTGGCAACCCAAATGATGGAGTCAATGATTGATGGCCTTACTCCCACGCGCGCCGAAGTTAATGATGTGGCAAACTCGGTAATGGACGGGGCAGATGCGGTAATGCTTTCTGGAGAAACTTCGGTGGGAAAATACCCTGTGGAGGTGATTCAAACCATGCGTAAAATTGTCGTCAGCGTAGAAAACTCTCCACATATTCAAGTGCCTGTTAGCGCTCCGCAAAACAAAAACGACCGTTTTATAACAAAGTCTGTTTGTTATCATGCTGCTAACATGGCAAATGAAATTGAGGCAAAAGCCATTTGTACGCTGACCAATAGCGGCTATACTGCCTATCAAATTTCAGCCTGGCGCCCAAAAGCATCCATTTTGGTGTTTACCACAAACAGGCGCATTCTGACGCAGCTCAATCTTATTTGGGGCGTTAAAGGATATTTGTATGAAGGCGATGGATCTACAGATGACACGGTAAAAGAAGTCAATCAAATTGCCAAAGAAAAAGGCTATGTGGTTGAGGGCGATTCCCTTATCAATTTGGTGGCAATGCCCGTTGCCGACCGCGGAAAAGTTAATACCCTGCGTGTTTCCACGGTCTAAAACCGAAAACGCAATTGTTCCTCTATAGGGGTTTGTTGCTTTTCGTTTTTAAAGTTCGATAAAGACACGCCCAACAGGCGCACAGAATCCTGTAACTCTTCCTGATACAGTAACTTTTTTGCTTCCTCCAAAATGAGACTTGCGTCTGAAATATATAGCGGTAACGTCTTGCTGCGTGTTTGTATCACAAAATCGGCATATTTTATTTTGAGGGTAATCGTTTTTCCTGCTACTTTCTTTTTACCCATACGCTTTTGTAGGGCTGAAACAATCTCCGCCAAGCGTTCTTCCATATAAATTTCACTAGAAAGATTTTTTGAAAAAGTGCGCTCTGCCCCTACCGATTTTGCAATACGCGTGGGTTTAACTTGGCTCGTGTGAATGCCCCTCACCACGTGATAATAATAAGCCCCCGACTTGCCGAATTTTTCTGAAAGCTCCTCTTCGGTACGCTTTTTTAAATCTGCCCCCGTATAAATCCCCACCCGATACATTTTTTCAGCAGTTACTTTTCCAATACCATGAAACTTCCGAATGTCCAACGCCTCCATAAAAGACAACACTTCTTCGGGGGGAATGGTTTTTTGTCCGTTGGGTTTGTTGTAATCGCTTGCCACTTTTGCCAAAAATTTATTGATTGATATTCCAGCAGATGCCGTGAGTTGGGTTTTGGTGTGAATTTTAGCTCGAATTTCGGTGGCAATTTGCGTTGCCGATACCATTCCTTTTTTGTTTTGGGTAACGTCCAAGTAGGCTTCATCTAACGAAAGGGGTTCTACCAAATCGGTGTACTCATAAAAAATCTCCCGAATTTGTTCCGAAACCTCTCTGTATCGCGTGCCGTTTGAGGGCACAAAAATCAACTCTGGGCATAGCTTTTTGGCTTGCCTTCCCGACATGGCACTGCGCACGCCAAAGGGGCGCGCCTCATAGCTTGCGGCTGCCACCACCCCACGCTCGGAACCTCCGCCCACGGCAATGGGCTTCCCTCGAAGTTCAGGGTTGTCCAGCTGCTCTACCGAGGCAAAAAACGCATCCATATCAATATGTACAATTTTACGAATGGGAAAATCCATACGTAAAAATACAGGTTTGGCTGCGTTATTGCTCTAAATAGGAGATGATATAAGTACTTCTCGATACAAAATTCTTACAGCATTTCACTCGAAGTGACAGCATTAACTACTAAACGTTGTTCCGTTAATTAGTACTTTTGGTGAATGGAAACACAACGACAGAAAAAAATCAATGCGCTATTGCAGCAAGAAATCACAGCGCTTTTGCAGGGTGCCATCCGCGCACAGGGCGTAAAAAACTTGGTGCTTTCGGTTTCCAAAGTCAGCATTACCGTTGACCTTAGTGCGGCAAAAGTGTATCTCTCCATTTTTCCACACTACAAAGCCAAAGAGATTTTGCAAGGAATTCAAGGGAACAAAAATGTGTTGAAACACGATTTGGCACAACACCTCCGCAACGATTTGCGCAAGGTTCCCGATTTAATTTTTTACTTAGACGATTCGCTTGAATACATCGATGCGATTGAAGCTTCCCTTACGCGAAAAAATGACCCTTTGAAAGAATAACATGCGCTTTACTCGCTTACTTGCGTTACGCTATACGTTTGGACTACGAAAAAAAGTGGCGGTTACGCTAATCAGTCGCTTTGCGGCTTTTGTGGTGGGCGTTTCGGTGTTTGCCTTTTTTATTGTGCTGTCGGTGTTTGGTGGGTTGCGGCAATTTGGATTGGAATTTACCCACGCTTTTGACCCAGATATTTATATCGAATCTACCTCCTCCGAACTTTTTGACATTAACGATAGTGCGCTTAAAGCCGTGCACCAACATCCCGATGTTGAGGTAGTTTCCGCTGCCCTCTCACAAGAAATGATGCTGCGCTTTAAAGACCGCACTGCTTTTGCCAACATCATTGGTGTGGATAGCTTATTTAGCAAGGTGGTTGCGGGAGAAACCATGGTGGGCGAATGGGTTTCCCCCGATGCCTACGATCTTGTGTTGGGTATTGGCGTGTTGTCGCAACTGGATGGTGCTGCCTATGACCACCCTGAAGGGGTAACGCTTTTGGTGCCGAATCCAAAAAGTAAAAGCGTCCTCAACCAACAGCCTTTTCGAGCGCAAACGGCATTAGTACGTGGGGTGTTTCAGCTTGGCGAAACCGTAGACGAAACCACTGCTTTTGCTCCCCTTGCTATGGTGCGACAGTTGTTGCGGATTTCTCACGAAAATACTTCTGCATTATATGTAAAACTTGCGTCGCAAGTTAATGACCAAAAGGTGCAAGAAAGTCTTCAGCAAGCCTTGGGTAGTAACTACCGCGTGCTAACCAAAGCAGGACGCAACCCTGCGTTGTATAAAATGCTCCAAACAGAACGGGTGGCCGTTATCGGAATTCTCTCGCTTGTGGTGCTTATTGCGTTGTTTAATGTTGTGGGGGCTATCATTATGACCGTTTTGGAAAAGAAGGAAAACATCAAAACCCTTTACCAACTGGGTGCGCCCGTAACTGCCTTACAGCGAGTGTTTTTTAGTCAAGGGGTGTTGCTAAGTGGCGTTGGCGGCGGCATTGGGTTTTTGGTGGCTTTGGTGTTGGTGGTGCTCCAAAAAACAACGCCTTTTGTGCAAATTCCTGGGTCGTATTTGGCGTATCCTGTAGCCTTGGAGTGGTCTGCTTTTTGGACGGTGCTTTTGGTCGTAGGGGGGTTAAGTACGCTCGTGTCTTGGCTAACCGCTAAGGTGGTAAAAGGGGTTGTTCGAGATTGATAATTTAAGTGTTCCTTAAACCCCAACCTCAAAAAGCGCTTCAATTTCGTCCAATACGGCAAACACATCTGCGGGGTCGTCTTCGGTTACCAAACGTTGGCGGTAGGGCTTAAAATCGGGGATACCTTTAAAGTAGTTCGTATAGTGGCGGCGGGTTTCAAAAACACCTAATTTTTCGCCCTTCCAGTCAATAGACATTTCCAAATGGCGGCGTGCCATAGCAGCGCGCTCCGCTAGGCTTGGTGGGGGTGCGTGTGTGCCGTGCTTAAAAAAGTGTTTTACTTCGTTAAAAACCCAAGGATTGCCAATACTTGCCCTGCCTATCATGGCGCCATCAAGACCAAACGCATCACGCATTTCTACCGCTCGTTCGGGGGAATTTACATCGCCATTGCCAAATACAGGAATATGCATTCTAGGGTTGTTTTTTACCGCTGCAATATGTGTCCAATCCGCATCGCCCTTGTACATCTGCGCACGGGTTCTGCCGTGAATGGAAATCGCTTTGGCACCCACGTCTTGCAATCGCTCGGCAACCTCTACAATTTGAATGCTTTCATGATCCCAGCCCAAACGTGTTTTTACGGTTACAGGCAAATGGGTTCGCTTAACCATGGCTTCGGTCAAGGATACCATCAGCGGAATGTCTTTTAAAATCCCTGCCCCTGCGCCTTTGGACACCACTTTTTTTACGGGGCACCCAAAATTGATGTCAATAATATCGGGTTTGGTTTGCGCTACAATATCTACCGATTGTAACATGGAATCCAAATTGGCACCAAAAATCTGAATTCCCACGGGGCGTTCCGCTTCGTAAATATCCAATTTCATCACACTTTTGGCAGCATCACGAATCAATCCTTCGCTGGAGATAAATTCGGTATAGACCACATCTGCTCCTTGTTCTTTGCAAAGGGCTCTAAACGGCGGGTCACTGACATCTTCCATGGGTGCCAATAACAGCG
>JAFMFL010000090.1 GCA_017856205.1 Flavobacteriaceae bacterium | reverse complement strand
TCGGTATTACCTGCTCATAGTCAGGAAACTTACCCTCAATTAATTTACTAGAAAAAGTCGTTCCAGAAACACTTACATTGATAGAGTTTGGTGTTAATTGGATTAAAACGTTGTCATTGTTATCACTTACAATTTTGCCAATTTCGTTTATGGATTTTCTAGGCACTATACCTGTTACTTGGCCTAAAACCCCTTCATTTAATGGGGTTTTAGCAAGGGCTAGCCTATGAGCGTCGGTCGCAACACTTGTTATAATACTGTCTTCAACAGACAAATACAGTCCATTTAAATAGTGCCTCCAGTCCTGATTACCCATAGCAAAAGATGTTTTGTAAATTAATGACTTTAGGTTTGGTCCTGTTATATTTACAACATTTCCCTCATCTTCTTTTTCAAAAACAGGAAAGTTTTCGCTTGGCAGTGTAGATAAATTGTATTTTCCAGAGCTGGTTTCTATTCTTAGATTGTCGCCATCAAGAAAAAAATGAATTTCATCTCCACCTTTAAACAACCTACAAAGCTCGCTAAGCTTTTTCGCAGGAGCTGTTGTTTTGCCTCCGCTTTTAAAGTTTGATATTGTAGAAATGGTTGATATCTCAGACTCTAAATCTGTTGCTGTAAGTCTTAGGGTTGACTCATCAACCTCAAAAAGAACGTTTGCAAGAATTGGAAGAGTTTGTCTTTTTTCTACAACGCCAAGTGTTGTATTGAGAGAGGAAACTACCTCTTCTTTTGTAATATAAAAATCCATTGTTTAGTTTGTTAATGCTCTGGTTAGGTTTCTATAATCCTCTTCATGAGAGGGGTTTTCTTTTCTTAGCTCTGTTATTTTTTTACAAGCATGTAAAACAGTTGTGTGGTCTCTGCCATTAAAAGCCTCACCAATCTCAGGAAGGCTGTGTCTTGTTAGTTCTTTTGTTAAGGCCATTGCGAGCTGTCTTGGCCTTGTTATAGACCTGCTTCTTCTTTTTGACAAGAGATCAGAAAGTTTAATGTTGTAATATTCAGCAACAGTTTTTTGAATGTTTTCAATGCTTACCATTTTTGCAGAAATAACAAAAAGGTCCTTAAGCGCATCTTTGACTAATGCAAGGTCTATTTTTTGATTTGTAAACTTTGCATTTGCAACAACTCTTTTGAGGGCTCCTTCTAATTCTCTTATATTTGATCTAATTCTTTGCGCAATATATATAGCACAATCGTTTGGGAGCTCAACACCCATAGATGAGGCTTTTTTTAGAAGAACTGCAGCCCTTGTTTCTAGCTCGGGTGGTTCGATAATTACAGGAAGACCCCAGCCCAGCCTTGATTTAAGCCTTTCTTCTAAACCCTCTATTTCTTTAGGATACTTATCACAAGTCAAAACCATTTGATTATTTCTATCCAACAAAGCGTTAAATGTATGGAAAAACTCTTCTTGTGACTGCTCTTTACCAGCAAAAAATTGAATGTCGTCTATCAACAAGGCATCAGCATTTCTATAAAATGATTTAAACTCATTCATTGCTCCAAGCTGAAGTGCTTTAACCATGTCAGATACAAACTTTTCTGAATGTACGTAAACTATTCTTTTATTCGGTTCATTTTTAAGAATTTCATTTCCTACAGCGTGCATTAAATGGGTTTTTCCGAGACCAACACCCCCATAAATGAATAGAGGGTTGTAGTCACCTTTTGGGTTTGATGCAACCTGTTTTGATGCAGCTAAAGCAACGTGGTTTGATTTGCCTTCAACAAAAGTTTCAAACACGTATGATGGAACAAGCTTTGTATCTTCAGATTTTTTATTACTGCTGTATTTATCGACAAAAGTTTCTTTTGTATGAGATTTAAAAACTAAACTTATGTCCTTTTTTGATTGTGTTTTCATCATTTGGGCAATTTCATCATAGAGATTGCTTTCAACATAGTTTAGTATAAAGTCGTTGGGCGCAACTATTTCTAACGTATCTTTATTAAGGTTGCCCTTGAGTGGCCTGATCCAGGTGTTAAAATCTTCTTGTGAGAGCTTATTTTCTAGCCTTTCTGAGCATTTATTCCAAAATTCCAATCCCTGTTCCTCCTAAATAGACAAACAGTCTACGAAAAAATCAACAAGATATCTACAGGATAAGTCAATGAATTTTCTGTGGATAACTTGTATATAAAAAATTTATTTTAGTTTTTTTAAATTTGTATGAAATATTTTAATTTATGGGCTATAATGCGCCACTATTTTTAGGCAGTAGATTATGAAAAGAACATTTCAACCAAGCACATTAAAAAGAAGTAGAACCCATGGCTTTAGGGCAAGAATGGCTACAAAGGCTGGTAGAACTATATTGTCTAATAGAAGAAAAAAAGGCCGTAAGGTTTTAACCGCATAGCATTTGCGAAGCCCTCCGCTACCAAAACACTTTCATACATCTAAAAATTTAAGGATTTTTTTTATTAATGATGGTGCTCGTGAGCTGCGCATTGTTGCGTCTAAAAAATTTTTTAAACTAGCTGTTACCAGAAATAAAATTAAAAGGCAGGTTAAAGAGATTTTTAAAAATAACAATCTTTTTTTAACCAAAGGGTCTTTTGTGTTTATTGTCTATAAGCCTTTTGTTGAATTAAGCTTCAAAGACGCTTCAGTTGAGATTGTTAACGCTGTAAAATTATCAATTCATAATAAGGTTTAAAAATGAATTTAAGAAAAATTTATCTGGGTGCAATTGTTCTTTTGTCTATGGTTTTGTTTTATGAGTGGAATTCAGAAAACAAAAAACTATCAGAAATGGAGCAGCTTAAAATAGCCGACATCGAAGCGGCCTCAACACAAGTGTCTGAGGGTGGTGGTTTTGTATACCTTGAAAATGAATTGTTGAGGTTAAAGATTTCTACGAGCACCGGATCTATTGTTGAGTCAAGGCTCAAGAAATACGGGGTAGAAAACTTTGAAAGATCCCCTGGGGTTAGGGTTCTTGGCTCATCTGACACAAGCGCTTTTAAGTATTATTTGAAAACTGGTTTTACTGGTGAGGTTGTTAACTATGTGCTTGGTGATTACGGTAAAGATTTTGTTGTTTTAAAAAGTGAGGATGGGGATTTTGTTAAAGAGTTTGTTTTTTTGCCCGGGACTTATGAGGTTTTAATTAAAGACCGGTCTTTTTCTGGTTCTTCTGGAAAAGCTTTTGCTGCGCTATATAGAACAGAGGGAAGATCGCTGGACCTAAACCCATCCCTGCTTCAGGGTGGGATGATGAACAACGGCTCATATCAAGGGGTTGCTTTTAGTACAGATTTTGGCCCTTACGAAACAACGCGCCTAAGAAATATTGATGAATCAATCTCATACCTGTCTAGGGCTGGTTGGGTTTCTTTTATACAAAAGTATTTTTTTGCTGCCCTTATTGGTTCTAATGATTATGTTTATAATTATTTTGCCCATCCTTCTGAGTCTGGTATATACAGAATGGGTTATACCGTTGAGAAGGGCGACATCTCAAATGTGGTTTATGAGCATTCACACAGAGTTTTTATAGGGCCTAAAATCAGAAAAGATTTGGCTGTTCGTGCTGATAATTTAGAGCTATCAATTGATATGGGGTGGTTTTGGTTTATTTCACAACCCATGGTTTGGTTTTTGGATTTACTAAATGGATATATAAACAACTGGGCTGTTTCTATTGTGTTGTTTACTTTGATTTTAAAGCTTGTTTTATTCCCCGTTACCGCAAGAGGTTTTGTTGCTATGGCCAGCATGCGAAGGGTTGGGCCTATGATGAAAGAAATTCAAAACAGATATGGTAATGATAGGGCGAGACTGTCACAAGAGATGATGAAGCTTTATAAAACAGAAAAAGTTAACCCGCTTGGTGGTTGTTTGCCAATATTGGCTCAGCTGCCATTTTTTGTTGGGTTCTTTTTTGCGTTAAGAGAAATGGTTGAGCTGAGGCACGCATCTGTGTTATGGATGTCTGATTTGTCGATTCCAGACCCATATTTTATTCTCCCGGTTGTTTTTGGGCTTCTGATGGTTGCAACACAAAAATTAAGCCCAGCACCCGCGACGGCTGACCCCGTTCAACAACAAGTAATCAAATACATGCCTGTTGTTTTTTCTATTTTCTTTTTTGTTTTTCCTGCTGCGCTTTGTTTGTATTCTGTTATAAATTCAGGGGTCTCATTAGCCCAACAAAGATATTTATATAAAAAACACGGAGCTCTTGATGATGTTCCTGGTGTTGGATAGGCTGTATGTCTGTGGTTTATGCGTTAGCCACGCCGCCAGCAAGGTCAGCAATATGTATATTTAGAATTTCTGGAACCGGTTGTTTGGAAAAAATCCCTGAACTGCTTGGCTCTTCGTTAAAAAAAAATAAAACTTTTTACTTGAGGTCGTTTAAAAACAAAAATGGCCGTGTCATTGATCGTGTTGGTGTAATAACTTTTAAGGGGCCGAACAGTTATACTGGCGAAGATTCGTTTGAGGTTTATGCGCATGGGGGGCTTGGTGTAATGTCGATGCTGGCAGACATGTTTAAGGCTGTTGGTTTTGATGAGGCTCCTCCAGGAGAGTTTACTAAAAGAGCGTTTTTAAACAACAAGATAAGTCTTGCTGAAGCTGAGGCGGTCGTTGATTTGGTTGATAGTCATAATAAGGATGGTGTGTATTTGTCATCAAAAACACTTTC
>JAFMFL010000089.1 GCA_017856205.1 Flavobacteriaceae bacterium | reverse complement strand
TAGATGTTTTCGTTGCGAACATACCACCCCACATTGGAGTTGTTTTCACACAAAATTTTTACTAGTGCAGTTGCCCAACTACCGCTACCTAGCACAGCAATTTTAGAAAAATCGGCCATTTTAAGGTGTTTTTAGCATTAAATACTTTAACAAATGTTTCACAACTAGGAGCTTAAATGCGTCTTAACTTGCAAGTGTAAACGTGAAGCAAAAAAATTGCTTAATAGTTTTTCATAGTTTAATATGGTTGGTTATGAGAGAGCACCTTTTTTAAGGTGCTTTCTTTCTTTAGGGCCATTGTGCCCAAGGAATTCTACTTATAAGCAATAGGGTTCCCAAAGTATAGAAAATGGCAATTCTAAAAAACTTCTTTCTGTCATTAGCTGCTTTTTTGTGCAACGACCACCCCATGGTAATCAGCACTATAGCCAAAATGTTTGTTGTGGGGTGCTCTACTAAAAAAAGGCGTAGTGTGGCGTCTTTCATTACAGCACCCATACCACTTTCCCAAGCCGAAAAATAGGGGGAAACAAAATAGGTAATGATACCCAACAGCAGTTGAATATGTGAAAAAATAAGCCCAAAAAGCGAGAGGCGAAGGTCTTTTGTGCCAAAACTTCGATTGCCAAATACGCCCCAAAATGCGTTTAAAACTGCCAGTACCAATACGATTAGAACTACATAGGCAAGACGAGAGTGTAAAGAAAGAATAGTGTCCATAAAACAATTATATATTGACAAAAATACAGAATTCAAAGCGGTTAACCACCTTATGTGACATAAACGATTTCGGCCTCATCAAGTGGTGGCTGTAGTGTGAGCTTTAAATATACTTGTGTTAAGGTAACCACATCTTTTTCACAATAGCGCACAATGCGCGCTAGATCATTCTCTTCATAATACACCCGTGCCACATCCGAGCCGTCCATATCGTCTTTGGGAGAAGGAATATCAAAAAAATGTGCCAATAGCTTTAAAGAGGTGTAGTGTTTATAGTCACCAAATTTCCAAAGCTCTAAGGTGTCTATATTCGGTACTTCCCAGGGCTTTTTGCCCATAAGTTGTAATAATGTGGGCAACGCCAACTGATGTTTTAGCATACGCTTTGCCAAAAAGGGGAAGTCAAATTCTTTTCCGTTGTGTGCACAAAGTCTGTGGTGCTGCGATGAAAAATGGGAGTCTAATAATTCTTTAACCTCCTTAAGAAGTTGTGATTCTTCTCCAGAAAAACTACGCACTCTAAATTGCCGTCCATCAGTTGTATGGGTTAGGTATCCTACAGAAATACAGACGATTTTACCAAATTCTGCCCAAATACCAGCGTGCCCATAATACGCTGCTGCGGTTAGCTCATCCGCTTTCCGTTTGTAAGCAGTTTTGGTGTCAAAGAGTTCTTGGGCTTCTGGAGCTAGTAGGTCAAAACGAGACTGTTCAGGAACCGTCTCAATGTCCAGAAAGAGGATATGTTCAAGGTTTTGAGGGGTTTTCATAGGATAACATTGCAAAGGCTTCTTCCATATAGCCCAAATAGTCTGCAGAGTGTCTTACGCCAGGCAAGTCGGGAAGTTGTTCGTGACCCAAACGCACCACAATAACATCATCTTCGGGGAATACAATTGCGTACTGACCATTGTGCCCGCGCATACTGAAGAAGCGTTTGCCCATATGGGAGCCTAACCACCACCCATAGCCGTAATCCTCTCCATTTTCAAATTGTGACGTAACGGATTTTCGAACATATTCAGGACTAATAAGTTGTGTGCCGTTCCAAACCCCACCGTTTTTAAACAAGGCTGCAAATCGCGCATAGTCTCTGGCATTGGAATTAAAGCAGCAATATGATTTTTCTATCCCTTTTTCGGCAGAGTCTAACCTCCAATTGGCATCGGCATCTGCACCCATAGGATTCCAAAAATAACGACGTACCAAACTCGAAATGGTTTCGCCAGTAGCAGCAGTAAGCACAAGCGACAATAACTGCGTGCTTCCGCTTTGATAGACAAACTTTTTCCCTGGCTCATTTTTTATGGGAATGTTTTTCATCACTCGCGTAATATCTCGCGTAATATAGGTGCGTGGCGTTATGGTTAGTAAGTTATCGTAATCTTCTTTCCAATCTAATCCAGACGACATGGTAGCTAAATCTCCAACAGTCATTTCATTGGCATATGCGCCTTTTAGCCAAGGCAGAAAGTCTTTTGCTTTTTGATCAAAGCTCTTTACATGACCTTCTTCAATCGCCTTTGCCAAAGAGGCTGCTACTATCGTTTTTATCATTGAAAACGAGTTGGTTTTACTGTCTTTCCCAAAACCATCAAAATATTGTTCATGCCAAATGGAATCGTTTTTGATGATAAGAAACGCCACTGTTTTGTGCGCTTCGTGCAGTTTTTTTAGGGTTTTTGTTGGGGGAACGCTATTGTAATCTACGTGAAGTGCCCAAGGTTGCGGAGCATCGCTTTTGGGAATTTCACGTACCTCAAAATGGATGTAATCTTCAAGCCCTGCGGTGGTTCTGCCTATTTCAATGACTTTGACACCCAGTTCAAATAGATAACCATAACCAGACACAAATAGTCCAGCGACAAACAACACGAGAACAAGGGCTATGCCTTTAAATATAGATTGTAGCTTTTTCATTTAGGAGTTTATGAGCAATGTACAAAATTTTAATTTGCAGAAACTATTTAAAGTAACTTTATAGCTTCTGCGGCATGGTACGAAACAATAAGCGATGCCCCTGCACGCTTAAACGCTATCAGTTGCTCCAGCATCACTGCGTCATGGTCTAGCCACCCTTTTTCGGCAGCGGCTTTCAGCATGGCATATTCACCGCTTACTTGATAAACAGCAATAGGTACATGAATTTGATTTGCCAAATCACGGACAATATCCAAATATGCCATTCCTGGTTTTACCATGACAATATCGGCGCCCTCTTCAATATCACGAAGGGTTTCTACTACTGCTTCCTTGCGATTTGCCACATCCATTTGATAGGTTTTTTTATCCCCAAAACCAGGTGCAGAATCCAGCGCATCGCGGAACGGACCATAAAAAGAAGAAGCGTATTTGGCACTATAACTCATAATGCCTGTATGGACATAACCAGCATTTTCAAGTGTATTTCGAATGGCTAGAATGCGTCCGTCCATCATATCGCTAGGCGCGACAATATCTGCCCCGCTTTCTGCATGACTAAGCGCCATTTGCGCCAAAACCTCAACCGTAGCATCGTTTACAATTTTGTTTGCTTCCACAATGCCGTCGTGACCGTATGTTGAATATGGATCTAACGCAACATCGGTGCAAACCACCAACTCGGGCACAGCAACCTTAATGGCACGAATGCTGCGTTGCATTAGCCCCTCAGCGTTAAGGGCTGCAGCACCCGTGTTGTCTTTGTCACTATCGGCAACCTTTACAAAAAGCAATACCCCGCGAACCCCCATGTCGTAAAGACGTTGGGCTTCTTGTGTTGCCAAATCTAAACTAAACCTAAAATAGCCTGGCATTGAAGGAATTTCCGTTTTTGTTTTTGTGCCTTCTACAATGAAGAGCGGAACTAAAAAGTCGGTTGGCGCAAGGGTTGTTTCACGAACCAAATCGCGCATAGCCTCACTGTTACGAAGTCGTCTATTTCTGTTTAGTGGATACATATGTTACACCCAATGTTTAGGATTTTTTAGAACAGTTATCAATTTTGCTTCATCTGAACCTTCTTCTGGCTGAGCATCATATGCCCATTGTACGGTTGGCGGCAAACTCATCAAAATACTTTCAATACGCCCCTTAGTTTTAAGCCCAAACAGCGTGCCTTTGTCGTGTACCAGATTAAATTCTACGTACCGTCCTCGTCTCAGCTCTTGCCAGTGACGTTGCTCAGCAGTGTAAGATAGTGCTTTTCGTTTTTGTACAATAGGCAGATAGGCATCGAGAAAATGATTCCCCATATCGGTTACAAATGCATACCACGATGCCAAATCGTGTGTTTCATTAGGGCGGCAATAGTCAAAAAACAACCCCCCAATCCCACGGGCTTCATCCCGATGATGATTCCAAAAATAGGCATCACATTTTTTCTTGTAATCGGTATAAAATGCAGCGTCATGCACATCACAAACCCTTTTGCAAACGCTATGAAAATACACCGCATCTTCTTCAAATAAATAATAAGGCGTAAGATCTAATCCACCGCCAAACCATTGATCTACAACGTTTTTGTCCTTATCATACAATTCAAAATACCTGAAATTGGCATGTACAGTTGGCACCATCGGACTTTTTGGATGAATAACTAAGCTAATGCCGCAAGCAAAAAAATCGGAGTGACTAACCCCAAGTTGTTTTTGCATGGATTCGGGGATTTTCCCAAAAACCTCAGAAATATTGACGCCTCCTTTTTCAAAAACAGTTCCGTTTTCAATAACTCGTGTTCTGCCGCCACCACCGCCAGGGCGTTGCCAGATGTCCTCGCGAAAATGCGCTAAGCCATCTTCTTGCTCCAACGAAGAAGTAATGTGATTTTGAAGGTCTTTTATGTATGTGGTAAATTGGGTTTTCATAGATTAGGAATTATAAGATTTGATGGCATTCACAAAGGCTTTAGCGTGGTCAACAGGGATGTTTGGTAAAATACCATGTCCGAGGTTGGCAATGTAGTGTTGCGTGCCAAATGCATCGACCATGTT
>JAFMFL010000088.1 GCA_017856205.1 Flavobacteriaceae bacterium | reverse complement strand
CTGAGTAATCACAAATACGTTCATAAAAGCAAAGCGAATTGTTATCGGGAACAAAAATGGCATGTACTGGCTCCTGTTCCAACACATGCGGTTGAGTTGTCTTTTTTAATGCTTCGGGAACATAGGGCGGATTTGAAACAATGATATCCCACTTTTTTAGAGGGAGGTTTTTAGATAAGCTGTCCACCTGATGAAAATCAATGTGTAAATCGTTGTCTTTTGCATTTTGCTGCGCAACCTGCAATGCATTTACATCTATATCCCATGCCGAAATATGCCAATTTGGACGAGCCTTTTTTAGTGCCAAGGCAATACATCCGCTGCCTGTACCTATATCAAGCACTTGAAGTGGTTCGTCTTTGGGGAACGACGTTAAAATCCAGTGGACCAACTCTTCGGTTTCAGGACGTGGAATTAGCACGGATGTATTTACGGTCAATCGAACACCAGCAAAATCTACTTTACCTATTATATATTGTATGGGTATATGTTTTTTAAGTTGGAATAAATTATCCTTTAACTTTGTGCTGATGGTCGCAGAAACAGCTTCTTGAAGATGTAAAACCACTTCTGCGGATGTATAGCCAAAATACAATTCACACAATGCTGCAAAGTGCTGTCGAATCTCATCTATTTCGTACAAAGACTGAAGCTCCTGCTCAAAAATGTTGCGAAGGCCTACTACTTTCACACCAATGATTTAATCATCCAAACCGGACAGGAATAATGTCCAGTGTTACCCATTGGGGCATCAATATAAGAAAAACCATTTGCCACGTATAGTTTTTGAGCAGCAGCCATATTAGACATGGTTTCCAAATAGCAATGTGTAAATCCGAAATCTTGTGCCAAATCCAATAGTTTTAAAATCATTTGTTTCCCAAGCCCTTTCCCTCTTGCATTGACATCAAAATACATTTTTTGTAACTCACATGTATGCGTGTCGCTGTTTTGCAGCGGTGCAATTCCTGCTCCTCCTAAAATTTCGCCATCACATTCCACCACCCAATAGGCGTGATTGGGCTTACTGTAAGCTTGAAACATATGGTCAAGTTCGGGGTCGGCATATGCAGTACCTTTTTTGGGAACCCCAAACTCAATCAACACTTGACGCAAAACCTGTGCAAGAACTTTATTATCAGTTAACTGAACAGGTCTAATAGCACACTCCATTTTGATGGGATATTTGATATTTTTGCTAAAATACACATTCCCATTGCATAGCAATCATAACATATTCATGCAACGTTGCCTAACACTAGCGCAAAAAGGACTTGGCTATACCTACCCTAACCCAATGGTAGGCGCGGTTGTAGTTAAAAAAGGAGTTGTAATTGCAGAGGGATGGCATCAAAAAGCAGGAACGCCACATGCCGAGGTACACGCATTAGCAAAATTAAGTCCAAAGGAACTCGAGGGCACGACGTTATATGTGAATTTAGAGCCCTGTTCCCATCATGGTAAAACCCCGCCTTGTTGTGATTTGGTTATCACAAAAGGGATAAAAAAAGTTGTTGTTGGTGCAAAAGACCCCAATCCAAAAGTAGCAGGTAAGGGCATTCAAGCCATGAAAAAAGCGGGTATAGAGGTTATTGTTGGAGTGCTAGAAGATGAAAGTATTGAACTCAATAAACGCTTTTATTGCTTTCATACCCAAAAGCGTCCTTATATCATATTAAAATGGGCACAATCGGCAGATGGATACATAGCGCCAAAAAATAACATAAAAGGATCTGTTTCATGGATAAGTGATGCGCATAGTCAGCAATTGGCACATCGTTGGCGCGCTGAGGAACATGCTATTTTGGTAGGACGCAAAACAGTTTTAGATGATAATCCACAGCTTACTACTAGAAAATGGATTGGTACAAACCCTATCCGATTAGTTCTTGATCCTAAATTAAAAATTGACAAGAATGCAGCTATTTTTAATGAATCCGCACAAACGATTATTTACAATGAATTGTTAACTAAAAAAGAAGAAAATTTAGTTTGGGAAAAAATAGAAAAAGGCAATATGTTGGGATCGCTATTGCAAAGTGCAACTCAACATGGGGTTCAGTCAATACTTGTGGAAGGGGGCGCCATTACCCTAAATCATTTTTTAAGCAAACATTTGTGGGACGAATGCCGCATTTTTCATAGCCCAAAAAACCTAAAAGATGGTACTATTGCTCCTGTAACACCAAATGGGAAAATAGAAGAAAAACAAGGTGTAAGAGATTACTTACAAATTATTAAAAAGTAAATTTATCTTGTAAAAATTTTGGGCATTTCATGGCTCGCATGGTCTTACCATCCACAAAAACCAAACGTGTATGCGCTGTGGTAATTATGGTTTTCTCCTCATTTTCAATGTGATAAGAAAAAGCAACATAATAGGGCTCAAAAGTGTCTATGCTTGTATGAACAAAAAAGTTATCCTCAAATCTTAAAGGACGCTTGTATTCAATGGATATTTCAGTGAGTGGTAGGAAAATTCCCTTTTGTTCTAAGGTTGCATAGCTAACTCCTTGTTGATGTAGCCAATCTATTCTAGCTTGCTCCAAAAAATAAGCATACTGAGCGTGATGTACTATACCCATTTGATCTACTTGATGATAATTAACTCTAAGCTGAATTGTAGTCTTTTTCTTACTCATTGTAAAAGCCATATGTCAATTTTTGGAGACATCTTTGGTTCATAATATGCAACAAACTTTTTAAAAATTCAATAGCAAAATAACTTTTTTTAAAAAAAAAATACACACATATTTGTAGAGTACAAAAGAGCAAATATTTCTTGTCCCTAATTCGCTCATTTTGTACTACAAAACAAATAACAATCATAATTAAAATGCAACAAACCGCCGTAAGCGTCTGGAATAGCTGTCTAACATTTGTAGAGGATAACATTCATAACCAGGCATTTAGAACGTGGTTCGAACCTATAAAGCCACTTAAGCTTAACGGAGATGCATTGAGTGTTGAAGTGCCAAGTAAGTTTTTTTATGAATGGCTTGAAGAGCATTATATCGACATTCTCAAAGTAGCACTCACCAAAGAATTGGGTTCAAACGCTAGGCTTGTTTATGTTATTCGAATGGAGAATACTTTCGGAAACAAAAAGCCGTTTACCGAGAAAATTCCAAGCCAAAATAAAGGACTAATTAAAGTACAGGATGTTGAAGCTCCGCTAAGAACACATACGGCTGAATTAAAAAACCCATTTGTTATCCCAGGCATCCGAAATTTGAAGATTGAATCACAGCTAAATCCAAATTATAATTTTGAAAACTTCCTAGAAGGTGATGCCAACAGGTTGGCAAGATCAGCTGGAATTGCTGTAGCAAACAGACCGGGTGGAACCTCCTTTAATCCACTGCTTATTTTTGGAGGCGTAGGCTTAGGAAAAACTCACCTAGCTCACGCCATTGGGGTTGACATAAAAAATAAATACCCAGACAAAACAGTGCTGTATATTTCTGCGGAAAAGTTCACTCAACAATATATTGAAGCGGTAAAAAAGAACACCCGAAACGACTTTATTCACTTTTATCAAGTGATGGACATACTCATTATTGACGATGTGCAATTCTTTTCTGGAAAGTCTGGAACACAAGATGTGTTTTTCCATATTTTTAATCACCTACACCAAAACGGTAAGCAAGTTATTCTAACGTCTGATAAAGCTCCTGTTGATATGCAAGACATTGAACAGCGTTTGCTTTCTCGTTTTAAGTGGGGGTTGTCTGCAGAGTTGATGCGACCTGATTATGAAACTCGTGTTTCGATTCTCAAAAACAAATTGTACCGAGATGGCGTTGAATTGCCTGAGGAAATCATTGATTTTGTTGCGAAATCCGTAAAGACCAATGTGCGCGAACTCGAAGGAGCCATCATTTCTTTGATTGCACAATCCTCATTCAATCGTAAGGAAGTTACCTTAGAACTTGCCAAGCAAGTGGTAGAGAAATTTGTAAAAAACACCAAACGTGAGGTTTCTATAGATCATATACAAAAAGTAGTGTCCGAATATTTCCAAATGGACGTTACCACATTACAATCCAAAACCCGAAAACGACACATTGTTCAAGCCAGACAATTAGCCATGTATTTTTCTAAAAAAATGACTAAGGCATCTCTTGCAAGCATTGGAGCTAAAATTGGACATCGTGACCACGCTACAGTATTACACGCCTGTAAAACAGTCGATAATTTAGCGTTTACTGATAAGCAATTCCGCAAATACGTAGAAGACTTAAGCAAAAAACTTACGCACTAAATCATGTCAACCAAAGTGCTTATGGTGTGTTTGGGTAATATCTGCCGTTCACCATTAGCAGAAGGAGTTTTCCGTCATCTTGCTGAGGGGCAAAACTTCATGGTGGACTCGGCAGGAACTGCAAATTACCACACTGGGGCTGCCCCAGACCATCGAAGTATTGCTGTAGCGGCCAAAAACGGTATAGATATCAGTAACCAAAAAGCACGACAACTCACTTATAATGACATTGAAGTATTTGATCATATTTTGGTTATGGATGAGCAAAATCTCCTTAATACGATTGCGCTTTGCACTTCAAAGGATCAACGAAAAAAAATTGAATTACTAACCGCTGCAAGCGGTCATAATGCCACACATGTTCCTGACCCTTACTATGGCGATGAGCAAAATTTTGATGCAGTATTTAACTTAGTTTGCGCCTGTTGTGAAAATTGGTTAGCTAAACAAGAGGAATGAAACAAGAATCAACAGGCACGTTATTTTTGATACCCAATGTATTGGGAGATACTGCTCCGTTGGAGGTTATCCCGATGTCAATAAAAAGAACAATTGAGGACTTACGCCACTTTGTTTTTGAAAAGGAAAAAGCTGGACGTGCGTTTGTGAAACGCATAAGTCCAAAAGTGCCACAAAATGCCATCGAAGTATTTTT
>JAFMFL010000087.1 GCA_017856205.1 Flavobacteriaceae bacterium | reverse complement strand
CATTATTTGCATGACAAAGAAAACCAATACAGACACACTTCTTGCTCATATTATTGAAGGGGTTGAGGAGGTTAAAGGCGAAGACATCAATATTTTAGATTTGCGTGGCATTGAAAACAATGTATGTCAGTATTTTGTGGTTTGCTCTGGAAATTCAAATACCCAAGTACGCGCCATATCAAGTTCGGTACAGAAACTGGTAAGCAAAGCCCTTCACGAAAAACCTTGGCATGTTGAGGGTCAAGAAACCAGCGAGTGGGTACTTATGGATTTTGTAGATATTGTTGTGCATATTTTTCAAAAACAAACACGTTCACATTACGACATTGAATCACTTTGGGGAGACGCCAAACAAACCCTTGTGGAATCTAAATATTAGTTATGCCTAAAAACGAAAAAACACCACCTAAAAAACCCACGCTAAATCCATATTGGTTTTACGGATCCATAGTATTGTTCTTTTTGGGGATGTCGTTGTTTGGCGGCGGAAATGGATTAGGTGAAGATCAAAAAATTAACATTTCTACTTTTGAGCGTTATTTAAATGACGGTGAAGTTAGCCGTGTGGTGGTGGTGAATAAAAACACGGCTCAAGTAACACTTACTGAAGAAGCACTTGAAGAAACCAAACACAAAAACGCCAAAAGCTCCGATATTTTAGGTCGTAGTAATGATTCAGGTCCGCATTACCAATTTGAGGTTGGAAACTTAGAGTTGTTTCAGAAGAAATTAGAAGCCGCCGAAGCAAATGGTGTGGAATTCAGTTACGAGTTTAAAACCGTAGAAAATCGTTGGCTCGATGTACTTATCGGCTTTTTACCTCTAATTTTAATTATTGCCATCTGGTTGTTTATTATGCGTCGTATGTCTGGCGGAGGTGGCGGAGGTGGCGGTGCACAAATATTCAATATCGGTAAATCAAAAGCAAAACTATTTGATGAAAAAACGGATGTTAAAGTAACATTTAAAGATGTTGCAGGTCTTGAAGGCGCCAAAGAGGAGGTTCAAGAAATTGTAGATTTTCTCAAAAACCCAACAAAATACACTGTGCTTGGTGGTAAAATTCCAAAAGGAGCCTTATTGGTAGGACCTCCAGGAACAGGAAAAACACTTTTGGCAAAAGCCGTTGCCGGCGAAGCAAAAGTGCCTTTTTTCTCTTTATCAGGCTCCGATTTTGTAGAGATGTTTGTGGGTGTAGGTGCATCGCGAGTGCGTGATCTCTTTAAGCAAGCCAAAGACAAATCACCAGCGATTATTTTTATAGATGAAATTGACGCCATAGGTCGTGCACGAGGTAAAAACAACATCACAGGGTCTAATGATGAGCGTGAAAACACACTTAATCAGTTGCTTACAGAAATGGACGGATTTGGCACAAATACCAACGTCATTGTCATTGCAGCTACGAACCGCGCAGATGTATTAGACAAAGCGCTTATGCGTGCTGGGCGTTTTGACCGTCAAATCTATGTGGACTTGCCCGACTTACGCGAGCGTAAAGAAATTTTTAAAGTACACTTAAAGCCATTAAAATCTGATCCAAAATTAGATATAGATTTTCTAGCAAAACAAACACCAGGCTTCTCAGGAGCAGATATTGCCAATGTGTGTAATGAGTCTGCGCTGATTGCGGCTAGAAAAAACAAGAAAAAGGTAGGGCGTCAAGACTTTTTGGATGCGGTAGATAGAATTGTGGGCGGATTGGAAAAGAAGAGCAAAATCATCACCCCTGAAGAAAAGAAAACCATTGCATTCCACGAGGCGGGACACGCTACCGTAAGCTGGATGTTGGAACATGCCGCGCCCCTTGTAAAGGTTACTATCGTTCCGCGAGGGCAATCATTGGGAGCAGCATGGTATTTACCAGAGGAACGTCAAATTGTGCGCACCGAGCAGATGCTTGATGAAATGTGTGCCACATTGGGTGGACGTGCTGCAGAGGATATCATCTTCAACAAAATTTCTACAGGAGCACTCAGCGATTTGGTAAAAGTTACACAACAGGCCAGAGCCATGGTGACCATTTACGGACTCAATAGCAAAATTGGAAACATCACCTATTATAAAGCTGATGAAGGCGAGTACGGATTTACAAAACCATACTCTGAAGAAACGGCAAAACTCATCGATGCTGAAATTTCTGCTATTGTAGAGCACGAATATAAACGTGCAGTTCAACTCTTGAAAAAGCACAAGGATAAACTCACCGAGCTTGCAGAGCATTTGTTAGAAAAAGAAGTGATTTTTAAAGACGATTTAGAGCGTATTTTTGGTAAGCGCCCATTTGAAAAACCTGAAGAGGTAGCCCCGCCAAAACCAAAAACGGCACCAAAAAAACCTACGACAACTAAAGCCGAAACGCCAAAAGATGCGAAATAGTTACGATTTGTTACCTTTGTGTAACAAGCTTATTTTGTGAGTAAATTCTGGTCGTCATTATTTGGAAAAAAGGCAGCCCCTAAACAAGCGGAGGCTGAAGAGCGTGGACCGCACATGCCCGCTAAGGAAGTGCCTATTGAGCAAACATTTGCTGAAAAATTCACTAAGCTGGGTGGAAAGTTCGTGTATTGCGAACAACTTGAGGATGCCAAAGCTACTTTTGCAGATATTGTAAAACAGTATCCAAACCAAGTACGTGAACTTTTATGCTTAAACCCAGCCGTTGGAGAAAAACTCGATGTTGGAATAACACTAACCAAAACAAATCTAAATGCCAAAATCATGCTGTGCAACTGCGAATCACTTGTTGCCTACGACGGTAGCGTGGTGGTCTGTGAGCATCAATTAGGCGCAAACAAACTCGCTGATTTACCTGAAACCATTGTTATATTGGCGGGAACACGCCAGTTTGCCAAAACAGTTTCAGATGCATTAAAAAACATCAAGCATCGCTATGCAGATAGCATTCCCCTAAATATTACCTCAATCAAACAATATAAATCCGAAATACTCAACGATGACAACTATATGAACTACGGAAATGGTGTAAAAGAAGTGTACCTATTATTACTTGAGGATTTTTCATGACACTTTTTGTCCGCTCCATCACATCGTTATGCTATGCTGCGCTTTTATTGGGGAGTCTGTATTTAGATACAACATTTTTCACTTTGGTCGTGTTTGCTATGGCAACTTTATCGCTTTTGGAAATACAGCGTATAACCAATCAAAAATCACTCATCGTCTATCTCTTATTTCCTGCTTTTTTACTCTTTTCACATTTTGTTGAATACGCATTCCTAGCACTGCTACTTTTAGGGATTATCGCTATTCTGCTTATGACCAATTTTTACTGGAGCAAACGAAAAATTTCTTTCACAAAAACATTTGTGACTGTTTTGGGGGTTTTTGGTGTGAGTGTTCCACTTGTTTTGTTAGTGCTACTAGGTAGTCAAAATCCTGACTTTGTTGCCTTCTTTTTTGGCATCATTTGGCTTAATGATACAGGGGCTTATTTGGTTGGTTCGTCAATGGGGAAGCATGCATTAGCAAGCTCTATATCTCCAAATAAAACTATTGAGGGAAGCATCGGAGGTGTTGTTATTTCTACAACCCTTATGTTGTATTTGGGGACTTACTTTGAAATTTTGGATGCTAAAACTATGTTTGCTGCAGCCATAATTACCGCTATTTGTGGTGGATTTGGCGACTTGGTGCAATCAAAAATAAAGCGCCAATGTGGCGTAAAAGACAGCGGTAAAATACTTCCCGGTCACGGTGGCATGTACGACCGATTGGACAGTTCATTACTTGCCATTCCGCTATATATTTTAATATTATTTGTTTTTGGATATGTTTCATAAAGAAGGGTTTACCATCATTATTGTAAGTTTTGTGCTTATAACAACAGTTGCGCTGCTTGTTGAGCAGTTTATAGCCCTAAAGTGGTTACGCCTTTTGCTACAAATAGGCTTGTTTATTTTTTTAGTATTGATATTGCAGTTTTTTAGAAATCCAAGTCGTCCTCCGCTTGCCTTATCCAATGCCGTGGTAGCCCCCGTTGATGGAAAAGTGGTCATCATTGAAGAGGTAGAAGAACCCGAATATTTTAAAGGAAAGCGACTGCAAGTTTCCATTTTTATGTCGCCACTCAATGTGCATGTTACTCGCTACCCTGTGTCGGGTAAAGTAGTCTTTAGCAAATATCATCCTGGAAAATATCTAGTGGCATGGCATCCAAAATCGTCTACCCTAAACGAACGAACAACTATTGTGGTCAACAACCCCACTTTTGGAGATGTACTGTACCGGCAAATTGCGGGTGCGGTAGCACGTCGCATTGTAAATTATGCTAAAGTAGGCGATGATGCCGTTCAAGGTACAGATGCCGGATTTATCAAATTTGGCTCTCGCGTTGATGTATTTCTGCCCCCAAATACTCCCGTAGATGTGGAAATTGGTCAGAAAGTAAAAGGCGGTGTTACGCTAATTTCGAATCAAGCAAACTAATGCGATGTTAGCCTCGATTTAAGTGCTACTATTTTTTCTTGTGCATCAGCTGCTTTTTTACGTTCCATTGCAACTACTTGTTCAGGAGCATTTGCCACAAAACGTTCGTTAGAAAGTTTTTTCTCCACCGATTTTAAAAAGCCCTCTTGATAGGCAAGTTCTTCTTCTATTTTGCTGCGTTCCTCTTCAAGGTTAGATGCCGCCACTGGAACAAAATATTCGTGCGCATTCACCCGAAACGAAAGCGCTTGCTCGGGGGCATTCTTAGTTTGTTCCCAAGTGGAAACGTTTACCAGCTTTTGCACAATTGGTCGTAAAGAGATTTCGTCTGTTGCTGTTTCTATCAAATGCAACGGTTCTTTAAACGCTATATTTTGATTTTTACGAATGGTGCGCAACTGGGAAATGAGCTCGGTGGTATAATCAAATTGTTGTAACAAATTGTCGTCTACCGTTTGTTGTGTTGGCCAAGACGACACAATTA
>JAFMFL010000086.1 GCA_017856205.1 Flavobacteriaceae bacterium | reverse complement strand
CCGCTGATTTTTCTCTAAATGCCTCCACACGACGCACTTCAAATGGTGTTTTGGGTTGTAGTTCAAATAACGCATCCACTTTCGCCTTCATTTTGTCGTGAATGGCGTTAAAGTTATCGATAACCTGTTGTGGGTCGTCAAAAGGCATGAGTTTTGGCAGCGTACGCACATGCTCAAAAAAGGCGTTCAAATCCCCTTTAAAGCCAACTTTTTCTTTGACGCGTTCCATTTCGCTGCGCAAACGTGCTACTTCTGCCAGCCCAAGCTGATGAATTTCATCGGCGGTCATGTCCGTAGTAGTATACAACCGAATGGCGTAATCGTAATATGCTTCACCAAAAGCGTATGCGTCAAATCCGCTGCTGTTACGCCCAGCCTCCAAATACGCTCCATTCATAAATTCTGCCAAATCTTGATACGCAGGAATGATTTTATTGGTTACCATATCAGCATAGGCAGACGAAAGACTGTCTTTTTGAGCAGTGGTAAAATCCTCTGGGAAGTTTTTGGCAGGCATGTAAAAAATATGTTTATCCAAATCGGGTTCCGTCATCGCTTCAAGTTGTGGTACCACTTTTCTAATCAATGATTTTGGTAGCACAACATCTTGCGTAATACCTTCTTTCATACGCGTTTTGGCACTTTTTAACCAGGCTAAATAATCATCTACTCGAGAAAGCCAATTGGTATAATCGGTTACGGTAGCAAACGGTTGTGCGCTAGAGCCTGCGGCT
Source organism: Flavobacteriaceae bacterium (assembly GCA_017856205.1). Lineage (GTDB taxonomy): Bacteria > Bacteroidota > Bacteroidia > Flavobacteriales > Flavobacteriaceae > UBA7446. Next base: position 4,230 of record JAFMFL010000086.1, on the reverse strand, counting down.
AACTGCCCCATGGTGAGTTGGAGCGTCCACATTTGGTTTATGGGAAGTAGTTCGGTTGGAAATTCCATGCCCATCAAGGTAGTTTCACACTCCCATTGCAACACTTTTTTACTGAGTTGGTCTTGTTCGTTTAGATCTTTGGTGTTAATGGCTTGAAGTGCCTCTAACGTTTCGGAATAAAACTCTTTTTGAGTTGCCATCACCTCATCATCAAGGTAGTTTGGTAAATAATCGTTGTAACGTGTGTCCCCCTGAAAGGTTGCACCAATGGGGTTCATTTGCAAGGTTTGCTCGTGATAATCTTGCATAAGCTTATGTAGTTTTTCTTTAGCAGCTGGTTGTGTACAACTTGTAAGAAGTATTGCAGTGAAAAGAAAAAAGAAAGTAGTTCTCATTTGATTGGTTTTAGATGTTATTGCGCAACTGTTGTTGCATTGATTTTTTTGGCTAGCGCTTTGGCTTCGGGAATCCAGCTTTGCAAGTTTGCAATTCTACGCTCCTCAGAAGGATGGGTACTCAAAAATTCTGGTGTTCCACCTTTGGATTGCGCTTTCATACGTTCCCAAAGTTTGGGAGCTTCTTCTGGGTTGTAGCCAGCTATGGTCATAAGTTCCAAGCCAATTTTGTCGGCTTCGGTTTCGTGTTTTCTGCTAAAAGGCAACATGCCACCAAGCGTACTTCCAATTCCGTATGCCATCATGATTTGTTGTCGTTTTCGCGCATCTTGATTTTTGGTGGCTTCAGCAGTAATGATGCCTCCTGCTTGCTGTACGATACCGAGGCTCATGCGTTGTGCACCGTGGTCGGTAAGGGCATGCGCCACTTCGTGACCCATAATGGCAGCTATGCCATCGGGGTTTGCAGCAATAGGCATAATGCCTGTATAAAATACAATTTTTCCGCCAGGCATACACCAAGCGTTTACTTGTTTGTTGTTTACCAAATTATACTCCCAATCGTAATCATTTAACATGTTGGACTGTCCCTTGTAATTGAAATAAATTTGCGCCGCACGAGCAATATCCTCCCCAATGGAGCTTACTAAATCAGCATCTTTGGTGTTTGTTACCACCTCGTTTTCACTTAAAAACGACTGGTATTGTTGCAACGACATGCTAAAAAGTTGCTTGTTGTTTCCAAAAAAATTAAGAGTTTTTTTACCAGTAAGCACGTTGGTTTTGCATCCTAGCAGCAGCAGAGAAACTGCAATAAAAGTATAGCATGTATTTTTCATAATAAAGATTTGATTTTCTAAAAATAAGAAAATAAATCAATTATATCGAGCTAGGTATTTGCAATGGTATGCAAATCAGAAATGGTTTGAGAAGGATTTTTAGACTTAAACACAAAACTACCTGCTACAAGAACATCTGCGCCTGCTTGTACCAGCGCAGCCGCATTTTCTGAAGTTACACCTCCATCAATTTCTATCAAAACTTCAGATTTTTTGGCATTGGCAAGTGCACGCAAGCGACGTACTTTGTCATAAGTGTTTTCAATGAATTGCTGTCCGCCAAATCCAGGGTTTACGCTCATCACGCAAATCAAGTCTATGTCCGAAATAATATCTTCTAAAACTGAAATGGGAGTATGTGGATTTAGCGCTACGCCCGCTTGCATACCAGCAGCTTTGATGGCTTGTACCGTACGGTGGAGGTGTGAACACGCCTCGGCATGAACGGTAAGTACGGCTGCGCCCAAATCGGCAAACGTTTGAATGTAGCGGTCTGGATCTACAATCATAAGATGCACGTCAAGGGGTTTATTGGCGTGCCGTGCCATGGCTTTTAACACCGGCATCCCAAAAGAGATATTAGGTACAAATACCCCGTCCATAATATCCATGTGAAACCAATCCGCTTGGCTTTGGTTAACTAGTTGGACGTCACGCTCCAAATTGGCAAAATCAGCCGCCAACATCGAGGGTGCAATTTTAACATTTCCCATTATCCTAAATAGGTTTTTAGGATTTTACTTCTTGAGGTGTGCTTTAATCGGCGGATGGCTTTCTCCTTAATTTGGCGTACACGCTCACGCGTAAGGTCAAAGGTTTCGCCAATTTCTTCCAAGGTCATGGGATGTTGATTTCCAAGACCAAAATAAAGTCGCACTACATCGGCTTCGCGAGGCGTAAGCGTTTCAAGCGCACGTTCAATTTCAGTGCGCAACGATTCGTGCATAAGTGTTCTGTCTGGATTTGGTGATTCGCCTGAACGCAATACATCGTATAAGTTGGAATCTTCGCCTTCCACAAGTGGCGCATCCATCGATACGTGACGCCCTGAGTTTTTCATAGACTCCTTGACGTCAGAAACCGTCATGTCCAATTCTTTTGCAATCTCTTCTGCCGAAGGCACACGCTCGTGAGCTTGCTCCAAAAACGCATAGGTTTTGTTGATTTTATTAATCGACCCAATTTTATTTAGCGGTAGTCGTACAATTCGAGATTGCTCTGCCAGTGCTTGCAAAATAGATTGTCTAATCCACCAAACGGCATACGAAATAAACTTAAATCCACGGGTTTCGTCAAAGCGTTTTGCGGCTTTAATAAGTCCCAAATTTCCTTCGTTGATAAGGTCTGGAAGGGTAAGCCCTTGGTTTTGGTATTGCTTGGCTACAGAAACCACAAATCGAAGATTTGCCTTTGTTAATTTTTCCAATGCAATTTGGTCACCTGCTTTGATGCGTTGCGCCAATTCCACCTCCATTTCAGCGGTAATAAGGTCAACCTTTCCAATTTCTTGAAGGTATTTGTCTAGGGATGCAGTTTCACGATTGGTAACCTGCTTGGTAATTTTCAGCTGTCTCATGCAATTTTTTTGTGTGGATGATATATGTTATACGCAATCAGTCTGCAAAAGGTTACATAAAATCAAAAAAAATCCGCTAAAATTTTTCTAGCGGATTTGTTCTTATTATGATGACGGAGGGTTAGTCGCGTTTTGGTCTTCTGTTTTGTCCGCCACTTTTTCTTCGGTCACCACCTGGTCTAGGCTTACGTTCCACGTAGCCTTCGGGCTTTTCCAAAAGTGCTTTACGTGATACCTTTTCCTTTCGTGTGCGAGGGTCAACGCCAAAGTATTTTACATCAAACACATCTCCCATGTTTACCACATCGGTTACGTTTTCGGTGCGTTCCCAAGCCAATTCACTTACGTGAAGCAGTACTTCATTTCCAGGTGCATCCGTATATTCCACAACGGCACCAAACTCTAAGATTTTGATAACCTGTACTTCGTACACTTCGCCTACCTCTGGCTTAAACATGAGTGCATCTATACGTGCAAGCACTTGATCGATACCTTCAGCACCAGTACCAAGAATTTCAACAATTCCTTCTCCAGTATCTGGATCTTCGTTTATAACAATTGTGGTGTTGGTTTCTTTCTGTAACTCTTGAATTACTTTACCACCACTTCCGATAATTGCACCAATGTACTCGTTTGGAACAGTACGCATCACCATTTTTGGTGCATGTTCTTTCACATCGGCAGCTGGAGCAGCAATGGTGTCGGTTAGTTTGCCTAAAATATGCAAACGACCATCACGAGCTTGCTTTAAAGCTTGAATCAAAATATCATAAGAAAGCCCTTTGATTTTGATATCCATTTGACAGGCTGTGATACCGTTTTCGGTACCTGTAACCTTAAAGTCCATATCGCCAAGGTGGTCTTCATCTCCCAAAATATCTGAAAGTACAGCAAAGCGCTCGCCATCAGAAATAAGTCCCATAGCAATTCCCGAAACAGAATTGCTAATTTGCACCCCAGCATCCATCAGTGCCATAGTACCAGCACAAACTGTTGCCATAGAAGAAGAACCGTTAGATTCTAATACCTCAGAAACCACACGTACGGTGTAAGGACAGTCGTCTGGCATTACTTTTTTGAGAGCGCGTTGCGCTAAGTTTCCATGTCCCACTTCTCGGCGCGAGGTGCCACGCAGTGGTCTTGCTTCGCCCGTACAGAAGGGAGGGAAATTGTAGTGTAAATAGAACCGTTCTTCTCCTTGTTCCGTGGGTAAGTCAATAACATTTGCTTCTTTAGAAGTTCCTAAAGTAACGGTTGCCAAAGCTTGTGTTTCGCCTCGTGTAAATACAGACGAACCGTGTGTAGAAGGCAAATAATCCACTTCACACCAAATAGGTCTGATGTCAGTGGTTTTGCGTCCATCAAGGCGAATGCCTTCTGCAAGTACCAATTCACGTACGGCTTCTTTTTGTGCCTTACC
>JAFMFL010000085.1 GCA_017856205.1 Flavobacteriaceae bacterium | reverse complement strand
AGACTTTGCAGAGCAAGTAAAAGGCAATGCCGAAACCAAATCCAAAAACGATTTGGAGTGGCGAGCGCAAGACCTTCAGTCACGTATTACGCATGCGCTTGTGAAAGGAATTGACCAGTTTGTGGAAGATGATGTAGAAGAAGCGCGACAAGCTGTGGACGCTCCTATTCAGGTAATTGAGGGCTTTTTAATGAACGGCATGAATGTGGTGGGCGACTTGTTTGGAAGCGGAAAAATGTTTTTGCCACAAGTGGTAAAATCAGCCCGAGTAATGAAAAAAGCGGTTGCCTATTTGTTGCCCTACATTGAGGCGGAAAAATCGGGCAAGCCAGAGGCAGCAGGAAAAATTTTAATGGCAACTGTAAAAGGCGATGTGCATGATATTGGAAAAAATATTGTGAGCGTAGTGTTGGGTTGCAACAATTACGAAATTATTGATTTGGGGGTTATGGTTCCTCCAGAGCGTATTATTGAAACCGCTCTAAAAGAACAAGTGGATGCTATTGGTTTGTCGGGATTGATTACGCCCTCGTTAGATGAAATGGTGTATTTGGTGAAAGAACTCAATAAGACCAAACATGACATTCCCGTGATGATTGGTGGCGCAACCACCTCAAGGGCGCATACGGCAGTAAAAATTGCACCGCAATACGACCACACTGTGGTGCACGTAAACGATGCCTCTCGTGCGGTTACTGTAGTTGGGAATTTGCTTCAACCGCAAACGAAATCGGATTATAAAGCAAAAATCAAAGAAGAATACGACGATTTTCGCGCCCGTTTTCAGCAGCGCAATGACCATAAAACCTATGTTTCGTTGGCGGAGGCGCGTGCGCAAAAACATAAGATTGACTTTGAGGCACAGCCCCCAGTACGTCCAAATCAATTGGGAATTCAGCATTTTGACCAAGACTTAGCACCGCTGGTTGATTATATTGACTGGACGCCTTTTTTCCGTTCATGGGATTTGCACGGCAAGTATCCAGATATTTTAACAGATGATGTTGTTGGCACAGAAGCCACCCAGCTTTTTGATGATGCAAAAGCAATGTTGCAACAAATCATAGATGGCAAACTGCTGCAAGCAAAAGCCGTTTTTGGATTGTTTGAGGCAAATAGTAACGACCAAGACGATATTGAAGTTACCCACGAAAACCAAACGTATTTCTTTAGAACGCTACGCCAACAACTGCAAAAAAGCAAGGGAAAACCGTATAGGGCATTATCGGATTTTATCGCTCCAAAACAACAAAACATTCAAGACTATATGGGGTGTTTTTGTGTAACAACAGGTTTTGGAACTGCCGAGCTTGCCAAAGATTTTGAAGCACGTAACGACGATTACAATAGCATTATGGTCAAAGCACTTGCCGACCGATTGGCAGAAGCATTTGCCGAATATTTACACAAACAAATACGCACCACACACTGGGGCTATCAGCCCAACGAATCCTTATCCAACGAAGAACTTATCAAGGAAACGTATAGTGGAATTCGTCCTGCACCGGGCTATCCGGCTTGTCCAGATCACCTAGAAAAAGAAACCATTTGGGAGCTTTTGGATGTTGAAAATCGCATCGGCGTTGAACTTACCGAAAGTTTAGCCATGTGGCCGGCAGCCTCCGTTTCGGGCTATTATTTTGCGCATCCACAGGCTGCGTATTTTGGTTTGGGGAAGATAACACACGAGCAAGTTCAAGATTTTGCCACACGAAAAAACATCACAATAGAAAAAGCCACGCAGTGGCTACAACCTAATATCAATACGTAAGATGAAAGTAACCGAACACATCCAAAAAGCAGCTGGGAAAACCTTGTTTTCATTTGAGATTTTACCCCCACTTAAAGGGCAAAACATCCAAACTATTTTTGACAACATAGATCCGCTAATGGAGTTTAATCCCCCGTTTATTGACGTGACCTATCACCGTGAGGAATACGAGTTTAAAGAGCTATCCAACGGATTGTTAGAAAAGCGCATTGTGCGCAAACGACCGGGAACGGTAGGCATCTGTGCTGCCATTCAAAACAAGTATAAAGTGGATGCCATTCCACACGTATTGTGTGGTGGATTTGATAAAGAAGACACCGAAAATTTTCTTATTGACATGGGTTTTTTGGGGATTGACAACGTGGTTGCCCTTCGTGGCGATGCCGTAAAATCGGAAACTTATTTTAAGCCCGAACCCAAAGGGAATGCCTATGCGCTGGATTTGGTGCATCAAATTACGGACATGAATAACGGTATTTATTTGGATGAAGACCTTCAAAATTCTGCTGAAACCGATTTTTGTATTGGTGTGGCGGGTTACCCCGAAAAGCATATGGAAGCACCCAATATGGAAAGCGATTTACATTTTTTAAAGAAGAAAATTGAAGCAGGGGCGGACTATATCGTTACGCAAATGTTTTTTGACAACGACAAGTTTTTTGCATTTGTAAAAAATTGTCGTGCTGCGGGCATTGATGTGCCGATTATCCCTGGGCTTAAACCCTTGGCGACCAAAAAGCAATTGAATTTAATTCCACACCGTTTTCATGTGGACTTGCCCGAGGCATTGATTAAAGAAGTACTAAAGGCAAAAACTCCCGATGCGGTGCGCCAAGTGGGTATAGAATGGTGTGCGGCACAAAGCCAAGAACTTGTCAAAAATGGCGTTCCGTTTTTGCACTACTATTCTATGGGTAAATCAGATAATATTCATAAAGTGGCTAGCGAGGTGTTTTAGGGAGGTCTTATACTATGCTGGTTATGTCTTGCCTGCCTACAATGGCCATGATTTCAACAACATTTGAGCTTACTTTAAAGTAAATGCTATCCACACCGCAAACTCAAAAGAAAAAGGGCGTTCCGCAATTGTGTTGAAACACGCAAAAAAGCATCGAAATAAACTTCTGCCTAATCCTTAGAAATCAATTTGTCCAAGAAATCTGATAAGCTTAAGGCTATTCTGTTAATAAATATAAAAAATTTTTTTTATTTCAGTTTTGAGTCTATATTTGCCCCTGAAATGAAAACAAACACATTTTATACATCTTTTTACTACTTCTATAGCGGAAAGTAGCAGGGTGTATAGTGTTTAAAAAAACGAATTATAAACCCTGAGCAAATGTTCGGGGTTTTTTTATGCAGTATGAAGAATAAAATCGCCATACAAGGAATCAAAGGCTCGTACCACCACGAGGTGGCAGCGCAGCTGTTTGGCACTGCTCTATCATTAGACGAATGTTTGTCGTTTGATGCATTGGCGGCTTCGGTAACGGCAAAGGCTACTGAGGCAGGCGTTATGGCACTTGAAAATTCCATTGCAGGCTCCATTATTCCCAACTACGCCCTTATAGATAAAAACGACTTGCACATTGTTGCCGAAGCATATATCCGTATTGAGCATCAGCTTATGGCACTTGCAGGTACTAAAATCAACGATATTACCGAAGTAGCTTCGCACCCCATGGCATTGTTGCAATGCAAAGATTTTTTTGCTACCCAACCACACATTAAACTTATTGAAGATGCCGATACGGCGGAGGTTGCCCAACGCATTGCCAAAAATCAAATCAAGGGTTTGGGTGCCATCGCCTCAAAAACTGCAGCGCAGCTTTATGGGTTAGATATTGTTGCGCCCAACATTCATAGCATTGCCAACAACGCAACCCGTTTTGTGGTGGTCAAAACCGAAGCAAACACCTCGGAAGATATCGATAAAGCATCGCTAAAATTTATACTAGATCATAAGCGAGGCAGTTTGGCAGCCGTACTTAATGTACTTAGCGATTGCAAACTTAACTTGACCAAAATTCAGTCAATGCCTGTGGTGGAAACGCCTTGGAAGTACTCCTTTTTTGTAGATGTTACATTTGATGAATTGACCTTTTACACCAAAGCCGTACAGCTATTGGAAATTATGACAGAGTCTTTAAAAGTATTGGGAACCTACAAGAACAAGCTATCGGTATGAAACCTGCAAACAGACTTCATAGCGTTCAAGAATACTACTTCTCTAGAAAATTGCGAGAAGTACGTGGGCTTATTTCCGACGGGCATGATATCATTAATATGGGTATTGGAAGCCCAGACCTTGCACCCCCGCAAGAAGTGGTGGAGGCACTTACACAAAGCCTTTCGCAACCCACAGCGCACAAATACCAAAGCTATCAAGGTACGCCCGAGTTGCGTCAAGCGATGGTAAATTACTACCAAACGTTTTTTGGAGTTACGTTGGATGCCTCAAACGAAGTACTACCGCTGATGGGTTCAAAAGAAGGTATTATGCACGTATCCATGGCATTTTTGAACGAAGGCGATGGTGTGCTTATTCCAAATCCCGGCTACCCAACCTATGCTTCGGTGACCGAGCTAGTAGGCGCGCGCGCCGTACCCTACAAATTGGATGCTGCCAATGGGTGGTTGCCAAATTTGGTGGAACTTGCTAAGCAAGATTTATCGGGTGTAAAATTGATGTGGATCAACTATCCGCATATGCCAACAGGGGCAAAAGCCACTATGGCTTTTTTTGAGGAATTGATTGCTTTTGTAACCCAACATGACATACTCATTATCAACGACAATCCCTATGCGCATATTCTTAACGATACGCCATTGAGCATACTTGCCGTAGAAGGCGCAAAAGAGATTGCTTTGGAGTTTCAATCGTTAAGCAAGGCATACAATATGGCAGGCTGGCGCGTGGGTATGGTATGCGGAAACGAGGAATACATTACCCAAATTTTAAAGGTAAAAAGCAATATGGACTCGGGTATGTTTTTTGGCATTCAACAAGGAGCTATAGCCGCGCTTGAGCAAAGTAACGATTGGTTTTTGCACATCAATAGCGTGTACCAAAAACGCCGTGAGTTGGTGTGGAAAATTGCCGATGCGCTGAACACCACCTACCAAAAAGATACTAGCGGCATGTTTGTTTGGGCAAAACTTCCCAACGACGCAGCCGGTAGCGAAACCTATATTGATGCCCTGCTGCATGAGCAGCACATTTTTGTGGCTCCGGGCACTATTTTTGGCACAGCAGG
>JAFMFL010000084.1 GCA_017856205.1 Flavobacteriaceae bacterium | reverse complement strand
AAACCCAGTGTGGCCAACACTTCCTTACTTATATTCAACGCCAACATGGCGATGAATACCAAGTACATCATGTTGATCATCTTTTGCCGGGTATCCTGCTTTGCTCCAGCCATAACTAGTTTTTCATTGCACCAAGAATATCTGAATACTTGGCATTAAGGTCAGCAATAGTTTGTTTTAGCGTAGTAAGTTCAGACTGAAGAGCATTCATATCATCAACCACTTGCGCATGTGCCGAAGGCTCTGTTGCCACAGCATCTTTTGTGGCCGCATAGGCTTGTGAAAGCTGGGCTAGTGCCTCGTTTGTTTGGGAAACATTGACGTTTAAGTTTGACATATTTTCTGGCAAATCTGAAGGGATATCTAAAGACCCTGTAGCAGTAACCGCACTGGTAAGGTTTGTTCCAAGTGCTTCAAGTTGTGAAGTTGCATTTTGATATGCTAATTTCAACGCTTGTGCTTCTTGAGCTACACTAGATAAGTCGGTTACGTCTTCGTCAGAAACCGTCGGGCTACTTTCGCGAAGGGTAAAGTATCCTCTTAATCCTGTGATAGAAAAAATAACAGCCTCTGTTACCAAACCAACAGTAAGCCAGGTGTTGCCAGAGAATATAAATTCACTGTGTGTAATTTTTAATAACGCACCAATAATCACTACTGCTGCACCTAGTCCAAAGAGGAGCTCTAAAACATTTTCAGGAATGGGGAATTTATTTTTTTTCATTTTTAATTTATTGTTGTTGAACGTCAAATGTGCCTAAGTAATCGCGTACTAGGCGGAAACCTAGATAGCTTCGAGCACTATCGGCGTATTCATAATCTCGAGATGCAACGCGCAAATAGTACGCCACATCTTTCCATGAACCGCCTCGTGTTACTTTTTGAGTATCACTAAAATTATCATAATTCGGGTTTACCGTTGTCATAAACTCATAAGTATCTTTGGTGTACGTAGAATTTGTCCATTCTGACACATTCCCCGACATATTGTAAAGACCATAATCGTTAGGCTCAAATGAATCAGCCTCAACGGTATATAAAGACAAATCTGCAGCATAATTCCCTCTTTGCGGCTTAAAGTTTGCCATAAAGCAACCTCTATCATCTGTCAAATAGGGACCACCCCAAGGATAAATGGCAGATTCTAAACCACCTCGAGCAGCATACTCCCATTCTACTTCGGTGGGCAATCTGAATCTACCTGTCGTGGATTTACGTTTTTTTCTGCTGCGTAAATAGTCGGTTCTTATTTTGGTGCGCCAGTGTGCAAAAGCCCGAGCTTGATGCCAGCTAATACCCACTACAGGATAATTTGCATAGGCACGATGCCAAAAATAGTCGTTATGCATGGGCTCATTGTAACTGTATTCAAAATCTTTAATCCAAACTGTGGTATCAGGATATATCTCATGAACTTCGTAACGAGCAAAACTAGAACGTGCACTATCTGGGTTTGCAACAGCTTGATTCATATCAACGCTGGCAAATCGATATTTAAGTAGCTTGGTGTTTAATGCGGGTTCGCCATTAAACCATTCACTTTCGGGTAAATAAATAATTTCTTCAAAGACTCTAGCGTAATCCAAATCTGGATAATCTTCTCGCTCTTTAATAATGTCTACATTTCTATTCAAGGGTAAGTAGTGGTGATATTGATCGTCTGGAAGATCCTCAGTTTCATAATAATTCGAAACATAATCCGAAAAATTTTCTTCAAGATATTGTTGATACCCGCTTTTTTCATCATCGCTTCCTGCTTCCAAATCGTCAGGGTCATAAAGGGGTAAATATTCCAAAATGGGATTGGAGTCTATTTCGTCGTCTGAAGTAGGAAATTCCGATACCGAAAAATAACCGCCATTTAGCAAGGCTGCTTTTGCAAGCTCTGTTCTGATAATTGAATCCTTAACCCAATTTACAAATTGCTGATATTCAGCATTTGTTATTTCAGTTTCATCCATCCAAAACGAGCGCAACGTTGCTGTACGTGTAACATTATCGTTTGCCGCAATAATGTCTTCATCCGAAGAGCCCATAATAAACGAGCCACCCGGGATAAGTGCCATACCGTGAGGCTTAGTTTCGTAAAACTTCTTTTGCTTTACGCCAACAAGCTCGCCTTGATTTCCTCTACCACAACCTGTAAGAGTTGAGGCTATGAGAAGTATTAGCAGTACCTTTTTCATTCAATTTTTAAAATTTGTTACTCTATCTCTTTAAAGTAATTCCTCAAAAATATGGAATTTAATGCATACTTCGTTGTACTGACTTCCACCAACGGCTAGGAATTTCTCCTTTTTGCGCCATTCGATAGTCTTTCTCAGCACATGGTAATAACGTAGTTTCATCTTTATTATTATGTGTTCCTTCTTTGGGAACTTCTATCCACCATCTCTGGCTTTTTTCACTGCGAAAAAATATTATCGTTTCTTGATCATGCGCCACCACAAATTTTGTACAGGCTTCGTGGGTAGAAAAGGGGTATTCATTTACACGGTGGCAATATCCCTCCAATACATACCAAACCATCTGAGCAAGTAACTGATCTGCTTTAGGTGAAGATGGAATATCAAATAATCCTAGTATACTAAGCCTATCGCTTAAGCCAGCATATCGCATTAGAGTACAAATTTGGGCGCCGTCAAAACCATTTGGATTACCATTTCTAAAATCCAATTCACTTGCCTTAATGACATTAAAATCGACAGATAATATGTCGGTGTCACGTAAAATAGGCTCAGACTCATGAATATCTGCATTTATTTCTCCTAATCTATATGCATCAAAAAAAAGCTTTTGCATCAAGTCCAATTCCTCTTGAGATACATAATAACTCTGATAACCTAAGTTGGTAAACTGCTTTAAGTTATTCGGTTTTTCAATAATAATTTTAGACATGTAACTTTCGTCCGAAACCAAAACTCCAGGGGTGCCAAAATCTAACCGAGCATCAATTGAAGTAAGGTTGATGTAAGTGTTCATGCTACTCAATCCACGGAATAGACCAAGTGTGTTTTCCTGTTCTCCACCAATAATTATGGTTAAAATGTTGCGTTGATACATCTCTTGTGTTAGCGTTTGTAGTGCATAAAGGGTATCCTCTGGACTTTCTCCAGTTTTTAGCACACCCAAATCGGCGCAAACAAAATCCCAATTCCCATAAAATAGTTGATAAAACTGTTGCCTAAATCTAACGTGAGTAGGCTCGTCTTTGATTAATCGTGGCTCAAGAGTTACGATAACAATTTTAACTTCTTTTAAATCGGGAAAGCCTTCTTGCTTAGTATGGATACGTAAGTTACGACCCATAACTTGTTCGGGTAGCATCAAGTTATGTGCTAGAAGCTTATCGTCAATCGGACTTAAAAATTCAAAATCCACTTACTTCTTTTTGGTACGTTTTTTCTTGAGGCTTTGCTTTTCAAGTAGTGTCATGGCTTGAGTAAGCGTCATTTTTGATACATCTACAGCTTTGGAAAGCTCTACTTTTTGTTTGCCTTTAATTAGGTTATGCCTGCCCCAACGTGCTTTCTCAATACGAACGCCTTCGTCTTCCCACTGCTTAACCACCCTTTCAGCCTCTTTTTTCTTTTTATCCTCAATTAGTGTAGCGATATCGTCTTGAGTCAACGCATCAAAATCATACTTTTTTGACACATTAATAAACCAACCGTTCCATTTGATAAAAGGTCCAAAACGTCCAACCCCTTTGGTTATGGGTAATTTTTCGTAGGTAGCAATCGGCGCATCTGCGAGTCGTTTTTCTTTAATAAGTGCAACAGCTTCATCCAAAGTGGTTGAAAGTGGATTTTTGCCTTTTGGTAGGGATATAAATGATTTTCCATGACGCACATAAGGTCCATAACGCCCATTATTTACTTCCACAATTTCGGAGTCAAATTCGCCCAACTGTAGGGGGAGTTTAAATAAATCTAAGGCTTCTTCAAATGTAATTTTTGCCAACTGCTGATCGGGGTGCAGGCTTGCAAAAAGGGGTTTTTCTTCATCATCAACAGTGCCAATTTGTGCCATAGCACCAAACTTGCCCAAGCGTACACTAAGCTGACGACCTGATTTGGGGTCTACACCCAAAATGCGTTCGCCAATTTCTCGCTGCGCATTATTACGAACATCCTCTACTACAGGACGAAAATCATTATAAAATGATTTCATCATGTCTTTCCAGTCTTCTTTGCCAAGAGCAATGGAGTCAAAATCTTGTTCAACTTTGGCGGTAAAATTATAATCAACGATATGGGGAAAATTAGCAACCAAAAAGTCGTTGACAAGCCTTCCCACATCTGTTGGAACAAGCTTTCCCTTTTCAGAGCCAACGCGCTCGGTCAAGGTTTGTTTTTTAATGCTATCTGAGGCTAGGGCCAACTGCGTGTACTTGCGCTCTGTTCCTTCAACTGTACCTTTTTCTACATATTTTCTATTGATAATGGTAGTAATGGTTGGTGCATATGTGGAAGGTCTTCCAATGCCCAACTCTTCTAATCGCTTTACCAAAGATGCCTCAGTGTAACGCGCTGGCGGACGGGTAAATCGCTCGGTTGCGGTTATGGTTTTGGCGTTTAGCGTGTCGCCTTGGGTCATTTTTGGAAGTAAGTCTTCGGCAGATTCCTCTTCTTCGTCTTTTCCTTCCAAATAAACTTTTAAAAACCCTTCAAACGTAATTACTTCTCCGCGAGCCATAAACAAAACATCGTGCTTATCGGCGCTGATTTGTGCAGTGGTTCGCTCCAGTTTGGCATCGCTCATTTGCGAAGCAATGGTGCGTTTCCAAATAAGCTCATACAGCCGTTGCTCATCAGAGGCACCATCAACACGCATCTTGCTCAAATTGGTTGGGCGAATAGCTTCGTGCGCTTCTTGCGCCCCTTTGTTTTTGGTTTTATACACACGTGTTTTGGCATAGTCTGCGCCATACGATTTGGTAATAACTTCTTTTGCTTCGTTAAGTGCTTGTTTTGAAAGATTTACACTATCGGTTCGCATATAGGTAATGTGCCCTGCCTCGTACAATCGCTGGGCATTTGACATGGTACGACTCACAGAAAAGCCTAATTTTCTAGAAGCTTCCTGCTGCAAGGTTGATGTTGTAAAGGGTGCCGTTGGCGATTTTTTTGCGGGTTTTTTTTCAAGTCCAGAAACAGAAAAAACAGCATCGCTGTTCTTAGATAAAAATACTTGAGCTTCTGCTTCAGTATCAAATGTTTTGGCAGTGGAAGCT
>JAFMFL010000083.1 GCA_017856205.1 Flavobacteriaceae bacterium | reverse complement strand
CTCGAAAAGCTTCAAAGCGATCCGACTTCGGTGGTGGCACAAGCGTACGATTTGGTGCTTAATGGAAATGAAATTGGGGGTGGTTCTATTCGTATTCACGATAGAGAAACACAAGAAAAAATGCTTTCTTTATTGGGCTTTTCCCAAGCAGATGCTAAAGCACAGTTTGGCTTTTTGATGGATGCCTTTACCTATGGTGCTCCGCCACACGGCGGCATCGCCTTAGGGTTTGACCGTCTTGTTGCCATTTTGGATGGCAAAGAAACTATTCGCGACTATATCGCTTTTCCAAAAAACAACAGCGGTCGTGATGTGATGATAGATGCTCCTGCCCCTTTAGATGTGGAACAACTTGATGAACTGTCATTAATTGTTAAGCCAAAAGCGGAGTAGGATGAAATGGTTTTTGCGTATTTTCTTTGTCTTGGTATTGGCAAACATTTGTGTGGGATATGCTATTCGGCAGGACAATCTGCCCTTAGGTGAAAAATGGATTGGACTTTCGGTAGCAATCGGTTTTTTTATTTATATGCCCCTTTTTTTGGTACATCGCTGGAAAGGAAAACGCCTACAAGACTATACGCTTTCCAATGAAAATTTAAAGAAAATGCGGGACACACTTGATCCGCCTAAACAAAGAAAAAGCTAATTTCTTTTTAGTTTCTTCTCATTTTATTCTCCCACTGCCGTAAGGCTATGACTTTTGCCTTTTAATAGGTTTTATTTAGCACGAGAGAAGACCGTCATGCCAGCGAAGGGCTATTGTTTTCACACATTGTTGGCAGTAGTTTTCTTTGCTTTAATTATAAGCGTTTCGCCAAAAAGAATTTCTTTCTTAAATACTTGCTTAAAAACACTTCTATTTATTTGAGCCGTTTTTTCTTTTTTACCCCGTCTCCTATATACCCATAGCGTAGATAAATAAATAAATGGTAAAAAAATAGCGTAAACTAAATTTATTGGCTTCATCCTATTTGTCCTTATCTCCTCAATCCTAAACCCATTAGAATGGAGCATATATCTTAATTCCGCAAATGAAATCATACCGATGTGATGTAATGGATTTGGGTTAGTTTCATCGAGAGGGGAATTACATTTATGATGATGGCCTGTGGTAAACCATTTAAAACGTGATCTTAGGCTGGAAATATTAGGAGTTGATATAATGATTTCTCCTTCATTTTTTAAAACACGATGTCCTTCTCTTACAAAATAAAATTGTTCGTCTATATGTTCTATACCATCAATACAAACTAATATATCGCATGATTTATCGGACAAATTAAAGGTTTTTGTCATGTCTCCTTGAATAAAGGTTTCATGTTCTATCTCCAAAATATTAACAATATCAATAGCAATTACACGTTTAAAACCTTCATCCTTGAGTCGCTGTATAAACGCTCCACTCCCTGAAGGAATATCGACAACTACTTTATCTGTATTCTTTTTAATCATGTCAAACACAGTTTCATGTGTGTTTTTTGATGTATTAATACTAATTCCTTTGTAGTTCCTTCTCATTTTATCATCTTTTTATAATAAATTTATTTCCGCTTTTGTTTAAAAAAAGCATGTAACAATGCCCTGGCTTCAAGGGCTAATATTCCTGCTGCTACTTCTGTTTTTGTGTGTAATGGTGTTCCCTGCTGACGATATCCTCGTTTTGGATCCTCTGCTGCAAAAACCAATCGTGAAATTTGACTCCAATACAAGGCTCCAGCGCACATACTGCACGGCTCAAGGGTAACATACATCGTACATCCCTGAAGGTATTTGCCGCCAATGGAATTAGCAGCAGCGGTAATGGCTTGCATTTCGGCATGAGCAGTAACATCTGTCAAAGCCTCCGTGAGGTTGTGCGCGCGGGCAATAATGGTGTTTTTTGCCACCACCACCACGCCAACGGGCACTTCTCCTTTGTCCAATGCCACTTGTGCTTCGGCAAGTGCTTTTTTCATATAAAATCCGTCATCGAAAATTTGTTCCATTACGCCATTTTTTGATACCATTCCAAGGCTTTGCCATCTGTTAGACTAGCCACATAACTGCTGATATTAAGCAACAATCCATAGGTGTCTTTTTCAGGCAAAACCAACGTTTCTGGCAAGCATTGCAGCGCAAGTTTATCAAATGCCGAGGCATTATTTTTGGTTTTTCGTGTGGCAGCACCCACAAAAACATCCAACAATCGATGAATGACTTGATACCCCTTCAGTTCTTTTTCAATGACCTCTTGCGCCTGATAAATATTGCGAATGCTAAGGTTTATGATGTCATTGATTTGGGCTTTGTATTTACTTTTTTCGGTGAGTGAAGTCATACAATTTCCGCTCATAATTTCCGCCTCGTGTGCCATAAAAAGCTCCGCAGCTTCTTGAATTAGGGTGCTAATGGATAAAGCCCTTAAATACGCCAATCGATCTTTTTTGGTGGTTAGGGTTTGGTATTTGTTTGTATTGATATTGTCTTTGACCAAATTGATAAGATATTCTAACGCATAGTCTTCCGAAATCCAACCCAAGTTAATGCCGTCTTCAAAGTCGATTAGGGTATAGCAAATATCATCTGCTGCCTCAACCAAATACGCCAACGGATGACGCCGTATGGTATTATCGGTTTGTAACAATCCTAAATCTGATGCAACGGCAACATAATCGTCTTGTTGCGCTTGAAAAAAGCCAAACTTTTTGTCGGCAACATGTTGGGTAGGACGATACGGTAGTGATGCTTTTGGATATTTGGTGAAGGCACCAAGCGTGGCATAACTAAGTCGAAGCCCCCCGGGAATTCCAGGTCTGGACTCCATCAAAATTTTAAGTCCGTTGGCATTGCCTTCAAAATGGGTGAGGTCGTGGTATTGTGTTTTGGTAAGTAAATTTTTAAACTCAACACCTTTTCCATTTGAAAAATAATCGCCTATTGCTTGCTCGCCACTGTGCCCGAATGGCGGGTTGCCAATGTCGTGTGCTAAAGATGCTGCTGCCACAATTGCACCAAAATCATTGCTGGTATAGCCAATGGTGGCAAGCTCTGGGTACTTGTGCAAAAGCTGCTGACCAACCATACGCCCAAGGCTTCTTCCCACAACAGAAACTTCGAGAGAGTGTGTGAGTCTGGTGTGTACAAAGTCGGTTTTGGAAAACGGAATGACTTGCGTTTTGTCTTGAAGATTTCGAAAGGCGGCAGAGAAAATAATGCGGTCATAATCTACCTCAAAACCACTACGTGTGGGGTCTTGTTCGGCGCGGAGTCGTTTTTGCGTATCGCCATGGCGGCGAAGTGAAAGTAATTGTTCCCATTGCATGGGTGCAATTTAAGAAGAATTTTATGGGAATTTAAACGAGGGAATTAACAATAAATTAACCTAATGGGGTTGTTTTGATAACGCCGATTTAATCTTTACTTCATTTGATAACCCTTTTTTTGGATCGAAATATCAAATAATGACACAAACGCTTAAGAATACCTTAATTTTATTGCTGATATCTTTATCATACGTTGCGTTTTCACAAAACGGCACCATTGAAGGCATTGTTTTAGACAAAGAACTTGACAATTCTCCCCTTCCATTTGCAAATGTATTTGTTAAAGGAACTTCCTTAGGAACAACCACTGATTTTGACGGCAACTTTACGCTGAATAACATCCCTTCTGGGACCTACACCATTGTTTTTAGTTTTGTTGGCTATGAAACGCTAAATTTAGGCAACGTTGTCGTTGAGCCAAGTAAGTTTACACAGCTTTCTGTTAGTTTAGGTCCAGGAACAAACTTGCTTGATGAAGTAGTTGTGCAGGTGGTTACTAGTCGTGAGCGAGAAGAAGCCTTACTATTAGACAGAAAAAAAGCAGTCTCCATTAAAGAAAGTATTGGTGCTTCGGAGCTATCAAAACTTGGTGTTAGTGATGCTGCTGCCGCGACAACAAAAATTTCTGGAATAGCAAAAACAGAAGACTCTGGCGATGTTTTTGTGCGTGGATTAGGAGATAGATATCTGTACACAACCCTAAATGGACTTCCAATTCCATCAGATGATGTGGATAAGAAAAACATCAACCTTAATTTGTTTTCAACTAGGTTGATAAAAAATGTTTCTGTTTCAAAAACCACGTCTGCTGCTTTCTCTGCTGATCAAGCCTCTGGAAATATTAACATTGAATCAAGAGATTTAGGTAATGAGAACGTTTTTGGAGTTTCTTTTAGTACTGGAGTGAATGAGAATGTTATTAATTCAGACCAGTTTAACAATTTTGTTGTTTCGCCAAATCAAGATAATGTGTCTTTTGGATTTTATTCTTCTGACTTAAGCACTAAAGATGCCATTACAAAACAAACTTGGGGTACTTCAAAAGAAGAAACACCAATTGATAGGTCAGCATCCATCCTTTTTGGTAAAAAAATAAGCGAAAAGGTAAAATTATTAGCAAGTATTGGGCAAAGCACTTCTTTTGATTACAGAAATGGAGAGTTTCGAAGATTCCGCTCAAACTTTATAGATGACTCAATTCCTGATGCAATTACCTATAGAAAAACAATTTCTACCTCTGCCTTAGTGGATCTTGATTATAAAATTAATGATAGGAATTCCCTTAGCGTAAATGCTTTACTTATCAATAGAATTGCGGACGAAGTTTTTGAGGGAGGTCGTGAAGGAACTGCCACTATTTTTGAGGAAACTGATCCAGATGAAGGTCTTTTTCAATTTATACGCGATCAAAATATAAAGGAAACTTCAGTCTTAGTTGGTCAAGTCCACGGGAAACATACAGTCAGTGAAAAGTTTAAAATGAATTGGTCTGCGGGGTATAATGTCCTTAACGCTAACGAACCAAATCGAATTCGAAATGAAGTTAATTTTAATGAAAATATCGTTGAATTAGGTAGAACAGGAAATACACAGCAAAGAAAAAGTTATCAATTAATTGAAGACAATGAGGTTAATGCATTGGTTAATTCAACGTTGACGCTGATTGAAAAAGAAGATGGCGAAAACTTAGTCCTGAACTTTGGTGGTAATTTTAGACATAAAAATCGTGACTTTAGTTCACAGTATTTTGGAGTAGATACACCAAGAGGTGTTTTTATAAATCCAAACTCAATTGATGAAATTTCAGCCATTTTTACACAAGAAAACATAGATAATAATCGCATAAGATTATTTGAAGAAATTCCAGACACATATGATGCTGAACTTTTGGCTTATGCAGCTTATTTAACTACAACATATAGTTTAGGGAAGTTTATGCTTCAAGGAGGGCTTAGAT
>JAFMFL010000016.1 GCA_017856205.1 Flavobacteriaceae bacterium | reverse complement strand
ACAACAGGCTCAAATAAGGCTTGTGGAATGCGTTGCCCAAAAGAAACTGTAACGCAAAAAAGCAAAAAAATTATGCGTTGAGCAAGTGCCATAAAGTATCTTTTAGTTCAGGAATGCCTTGCTGCGAAACAGATGAAAACAAAACAAAAGGAATGTCGTCAAAAGCCGCTTTACATTCCGCTTCAATAGCAGTATAAAGCTCTTCGTCTAACAAATCTGTTTTTGAAATGCCTATCATAAAGCTCTTATCCAACAACTCGGGATTATAACGTGTCAATTCACTGTTCAAAATAGTAAATTGTTCTTTAATATCAGCGGCGTCGGCAGGAATAATGTACAGCAGTACGCTATTGCGTTCAATATGACGTAAAAAATAATGTCCCAATCCTTTTCCTTCTGCTGCCCCTTCAATGATTCCTGGTATGTCTGCCATCACAAAAGAGGTAAAATCACGATGTTGCACAATCCCTAAATTGGGTTTTAAGGTGGTAAACGGATAGTCGGCAATTTTAGGTTTTGCCGAAGTAAGTGCAGCCAATAGCGTTGATTTTCCTGCATTGGGAAATCCAACAAGTCCTACATCTGCCAACACTTTTAGCTCAAGGGTAATAGTACGCTCAACACCTTCTTTTCCAGGTTGTGCGTAGCGTGGTGCCTGATTTGTAGGGCTTTTAAAATGCCAATTCCCTCGACCGCCCATACCGCCTGGCGCAACTATAACATCTTCTTCGGTTGTAATTTCTGCAATACGTTCCCCCGACTCGGAATCCAACACAACCGTTCCCAAAGGCACAGGAATAATTAAATCTTCGCCATCGGCACCTGTGCTCCTACTCTTACTGCCATGCTGTCCGTGTTCTGCTTTAAAATGGCGTTTAAACTTAAACGAAATTAGCGTCCATAGGTTTTTGTCGCCACGAACAATCACGTGGCCGCCACGACCGCCATCGCCACCGTCCGGTCCCCCTTTGGTAATGTATTTCTCTCGATGAAAATGTGTAGACCCCTTCCCTCCGTTACCTGAACTAACGTGAATTTTTACATAATCTACAAAATTCCCTTCGGTCATTACAGTTGTTCAACAATAGTGGTAAGTTGTTTGGCGATAGATGGGATAGTACCTTCTCCGTTTATGGTGTGAAACTTTCCTTGCGCGGTGTAATAATCAATTAGTGGAGCCGTTTTTTTGTTGTATTCCGCAAAGCGGTTTCGAATCTTTTGTTCATCCTGATCATCAGCACGACCGCTGTCTTTTCCTCTATGTAACAAACGAGCAACCAAAATATCCTCAGCTACCTCAAGGGCTAATGTGGCAGCAATTTCCATGTCGTTTTTAGACAAAAAAGCATCTAGTGCCTCCGCTTGCGAAGTAGTGCGCGGAAATCCATCAAAAATAAATCCTGCGGCTTCGGGATGCTTGGCAACCTCGTCTTCTAACATTTGAATGGTTACCTCGTCGGGGACCAAATCGCCCTTATCCATATATCCTTTTGCCAAAACACCCAAAGGTGTTTCGTTTTTGATATTGTACCGAAACACATCGCCGGTTGAAATATGAATCAGGTTAAAGGTATCTTTTAAAAATTCGGCTTGGGTGCCTTTGCCAGCACCGGGTTTTCCAAACAAAATAATATTTTTCATGGGTAATTTTTACTGCGCAAAGATATCCTATTTTAAGCAGTACACCTACTAGATAGGCACATTGCAGAATATGCGTACCTTTGTGCGGGTAATGAAACAGGTTATTTCTACAGATTTTACCCTCGGGATTTTAGGTGGCGGTCAGCTTGGCAAGATGCTGCTTGACGTCACGCGTCGATGGGATATTCGCACACATGTTCTAGATTCAAACGCAGAGGCATCTGCCCGTAATAGTTGTACCCATTTTGTGCAAGGAGATTTAATGGATTACAACACTGTTATTGCCTTTGGGAAAGAGGTTGATGTGCTTACCATTGAAATTGAAAACGTCAATGTTGATGCGTTGTATGCATTGGAAAAACAAGGCGTTTTGGTATATCCAACCCCCTCAACGCTAGAGGTTATTCAAAACAAGCGCAATCAAAAAGAATTTTACACCTCGCAAAACCTGCCCACTGCGCCTTTTCTGTCGTTTCAAAACAAAGATGAACTTGCCGATGCGGTGCAAAAGGGTCGCATTCAGTTCCCATGTATTTGGAAAGCCGCACGTTTTGGTTACGATGGGTTTGGAGTAAAAAAATTAGCTACTGCCGAAGACGTACAGGCACTCCCAAACAGCGAATGTATCATTGAAGATTTAGTGCCCATAGCACAAGAAATTTCGGTTATTGTAGCCCGAAGAGCATCTGGGGAAATTGCCCTATATCCTCCTGTTGGCATGGCGTTTCATCCTACAGCAAATCAGGTGGAGTTTGTATATCATCCCGCTAAATTAGACGAAACAATTGCCGCACAAGCGCAAGACATTGCCAAGAAATTAGTTGCTTCATGGGAGCATGTGGGGCTTTTGGCGGTAGAGTTTTTTGTGGACAACAACAATACCCTTTGGATTAACGAAGTAGCACCCCGACCTCACAATAGCGGTCATTTGACTATTGAAGGCTGTATTACCTCGCAGTTTGAACAGCACCTACGCGCTATTTTGGACACGCCACTTGGAAAAACCGATTTTTACCGCCCAGCAATTATGGCAAATGTGGTAGGTCCCCAGAATGTAACAGGGGAATTTTCATACGAAGGCATTGAAACGGTGCTAAGCACCCAGCAAGCTGGACTGCACATTTATGGCAAGAAAACCACCAAGCCACAACGAAAAATGGGACACATTACCCTAACAGGTGATGATTTAAATACTATTTTTAAAAAAATTAAAGAATTAAAATCTGTACTTCAACTAAAAGCGAAATGATATGAAAGTAGCTGTTATTATGGGAAGCAAAAGCGATCTTCCCGTTATGCAAGAAGCCATTGACACCTTAGCGTTGTTTGAAATAGAAACACACATAGATATTGTTTCTGCACACCGCACACCAGAAAAAATGATGCAGTTTGCCACTACGGCACACGAGCAAGGCATTGATGTTATCATTGCAGGCGCGGGCGGCGCAGCACATTTACCGGGAATGGTGGCAGCTGCAAGTCCGCTACCCGTAATTGGCGTTCCTGTAAAGTCGTCCAATTCCATTGACGGTTGGGACTCTGTGCTTTCAATTTTGCAAATGCCCGGTGGCGTTCCCGTGGCAACTGTTGCGCTTAACGGTGCAAAAAATGCAGGCTTATTGGCATGTCAAATTTTAGGGGTAAAAAACCCTGCGCTTAGAGAAGCGATGATAGGCTACAAAGTATCATTGGGAGAAAAAGTGCATCAAAGTGCAAAGGATCTTAATCAAAAGTAAGCACAAAAACACTTAACATAAACCACATAATGGGAATACCTTCCACCCAAAAAGAAGTAAAAACAACGTGACGCCTAGGCGAAGAGCTGAAGATGGCAATTCCCAAGAGCAAAAGCATTGTCCACTCTACCCAAAGCAGCACATTTATTTGATTGGTTTGGAATGCTAAAAAAGCTAAAACACAAATCAATACGGTTCCCAATATTTTCACACCATGCACACCTAAAAGTTGCGGTAAGGTTTTTAGTTTTGGTTCGTCCTTCTGCATATCACGGAGTTCAAAAGGTAGCATAAGACAAATCATCCACAGCAATGCTTTTACTGCCTCCAGCGCAAATACGCTTTCGGGTAATGCTTTTAGGCTTAGCATGGCGAGTGTAGTCCAACAAAGAGCAACAACAAAAATCTTTAGGGTGGGCACAAAGCGTAAGCCCATTTTTTCGCCAAAAGGAAGTGCATAACAAAACGTAAGTATGCCAACAAACCCAAAGACAATCCAAATAGAAAGAGGTTGCGACATCAATCCAAAAAAACCTAAAGACAGTGCCAACAAAAAAGGAAAACCTTTTGCAAAGGTTAACGGCTGCTGCCGATATAGCACAGGAACAAAAACATGTAAATATTGATATGCCGCCCATCCAAAACCAAAAACAGCAAACTGAAGCGAAACAGAAATCTGAATGCCTTGCTGCAGTGCAAACACACGGCAAAACGCCCATAACGCAAGCGCAACATGAAGGTTAGAAGAAATATAGCGTTGAAGCAATTTGTAGGATGTGAAAGGCAAAAATACCAAATGTGTTGATAACACACGGTTTTGCGGTTAACAACTTTAGCCTGAAATGTTTAGGTTCTGCTTTTGAATATTCTTCAAAAAATTAACTTTGAGTGTTAATTTAATGTAACGCCATGGATACACAACGCTTTGTTTTTAGGCACGTAGGCCCAAATGCTGATGAAGTTGCCACAATGTTATCTACAATTGATGCTTCCTCTATTGATGAATTGGTGGCACAAACAGTACCAGAGGCGATACGCTTACATAAACCTATTTTGCTACCTGATGCTATTAGTGAACATTCATTTTCTAAGCATATTTCGGCCTTGGGAAAACGGAATAGCGTCTTTTCTTCATTTATTGGACTTGGCTACCACGAAGCGATTTTACCTGGCGTAATTCAGCGAAATATTTTAGAAAATCCAGGGTGGTACACCGCCTATACGCCGTATCAGGCAGAAATTGCACAAGGAAGAATGGAGGCATTGCTAAACTTCCAAACCATGGTAACCGACCTCACAGGAATGGAATTGGCTAATGCTTCGTTATTGGACGAAGCCACAGCAGCAGCCGAGGCAATGAGTCTGCTATTTGGACAGCGTACCAGAGCGCAAAAAAAGAACAACGCCTCCTTGTTTTTTGTTGATGAAAACACCTTGCCACAAACCAAATCGGTATTAGAAACACGGGCAACTCCTATCGGTATTACATTGGTTTATGGCGCACCCGATAGCTTTGAGCCATCAGAAGCATATTTTGGCACTCTGATTCAATATCCCGGTGCAAATGGTGATGTTCCCAATTTAAAATCCTTTATAGAAATTGCTGCTGAAGCAGAGATTAAAACAGCGGTTGCTGCTGATATCATGAGTTTGGTGTTACTTGAATCTCCCGGCGCTCTCGGTGCTGATGTTGTAGTTGGAAGTACGCAACGCTTTGGCATTCCACTTGGCTATGGAGGACCGCATGCAGCTTTTTTTGCTACCAAAACTGTATATAAAAGAAGCGTTCCCGGAAGAATTATTGGCGTTACACAAGACAAAGCAGGAAACCGCGCGTTGCGCATGGCGCTGCAAACCCGCGAGCAACACATCAAAAGAGATAGAGCTACCTCCAACATTTGTACTGCACAGGTGCTATTGGCCGTAATGGCGGGCATGTATGCCGTGTACCATGGTCCAAAAGGACTAATGGATATTGCATCGAAAATACACAGCAAGGCATGCAGACTAAATAAGGCGTTGGGCAAGATGGGCATTACGCAAAAAAATAATGCGTTTTTTGACACCCTCTGGATAGAAGCTCCTAAAAAACTGGTGCAACCTTTAGCAGAAAAAGCAGGTATAAATCTACGGTACATCAACAAAAATGAACTGACCCTTTCAATTCACGAGGCAACAGAAGAACACCACATCAACTCTTTAATTGAAATTTTTGCAAAAGCTACCAACAACACAGCATCAACTGAGGCTTTTGAAGATGAGAACTGCTTGCCAAATTCACATAAACGCACAACGAAATTTTTAACCCACGAAGTATTCCAACGCTTCCACGCAGAAACAAGTATGATGCGATACATTAAGTCGTTGGAACGAAAAGATTTAGCGTTAAATCATTCCATGATTGCGTTGGGATCGTGTACAATGAAGCTAAATGCTGCCACTGAAATGTTTGCCCTCAGCGACCCACAATGGAACAACATACATCCTTTTTCGCCCACCAATCAAGCGGAAGGCTACCATATCGTATTAAAGGAACTTGCCGAGTACCTAACTGAAATTACAGGTTTTGGAGGCACATCATTACAACCCAATTCAGGCGCTCAAGGCGAGTTTGCAGGGCTGATGGTTATTCGAGCGTATCACCAAGCAAACAACGAGGCACATCGAAATATCTGCCTTATTCCAGCATCTGCACATGGTACAAATCCTGCATCTGCCGTTATGGCGGGCATGCAAGTGGTGGTGGTTGGTACAGATGATCGTGGAAATATTGATCTTGATGATTTAAAGGCTAAAGCCGACACCCATGCCGAAAATTTGGCAGCACTGATGATTACATATCCTTCTACGCACGGAGTTTTTGAATCCGCTATTAAAGAAATTACAGCCTACATTCACAGTAAAGGCGGTCAGATTTATATGGATGGCGCAAACATGAATGCGCAAGTAGGACTCACAAATCCTGGAGCTATCGGGGCAGACGTTTGCCACTTAAACCTCCATAAAACCTTTGCCATTCCGCATGGCGGTGGCGGTCCCGGTGTTGGACCTATTTGCGTTGCGAAGCACCTTGTGCCATTTTTACCCAACCACGCTATTGTGCCAACGAGTGGTACGCAAGGGATTTCGGCACTTTCTGCCGCACCTTTTGGATCTGCATTGGCATGTTTGATATCTTATGCTTACATCAGGCTTCTGGGCGCAGATGGGCTTACAAAATCCACAGAGATTGCCATCCTAAACGCCAACTACATCAAAGAACGCATTGCAAAGCACTACCCCGTTTTATACAGCGGCGATAACAACAGAGCAGCGCATGAGTTTATTATTGATTGTCGTGCATTTAAAGAAAAAGGAATTGAAGTCATGGATATTGCTAAACGTCTCATTGACTATGGATTTCATGCGCCCACGGTATCTTTTCCTGTAGCAGGTACGATGATGATTGAGCCAACTGAAAGCGAAAATATAGAGGAGCTTGACCGTTTTTGTGAGGCACTTATTTCCATTCGTTATGAGATTGAAGCAAGTGATGTAAATCAAGAAAATAACCTGTTGCGAAATGCACCACACACCATGGCGCAACTCACCGCGCATGCGTGGGAATATCCCTACACAAGAGACGAAGCTGCTTATCCATTGCAGTATGTGCGTGAAAATAAATTTTGGGCTAGCGTTCAGCGTGTTGACGAAGCTTTTGGAGATCGAAATTTGGTTTGTACGTGTGCGCCAATAGAAGCATATGAAACCAATCAAGTAATTCATAATGAGTAGTTTATATAAGTGACTGGTAAAAATTAGCTGAAAATAATTTTTATGCTACTTTTAGATTTTTATCTTTGAGGCGTAGTTTAAACAAGATAAAAACTACATATCAACTTAACAAAACAATGGGTATTCACATCACTGGCGTTGGGAGTTATATTCCTTCTCACACGGAAAAAAATGAAGACTTTTTAAACCATTCATTTTTAGATAATGACGGAACTCCGTTTAAAAATGAAAATGGTGATATTATTGAGAAGTTTAAAGCCATTACTGGTATTGAAGAGCGTCGTTATGCAAAACCTCATCAAGCTGCCTCTGACCTTGCTTTTTTAGCTGCTGAAAGGGCGATAGAAGACGCTGCATTGGATCCTGAAACACTTGATTATATCATTGTAGCCCATAATTTTGGAGATATTCAGCATGGGTGCATACAAACAGAAATGTTGCCCTCGCTTGCCACCCGCGTAAAGCATCAATTACAGATTAAAAATCCCAATTGCGTAGCCTATGACGTTATTTTTGGTTGTCCAGGTTGGGTTGAAGGTGTGATTCAAGCACAAGCCTTTATTAAGGCTGGAATGGCAAAAAAGTGTTTAGTTATTGGTGCTGACACGCTATCTAGAATTGCTGACCCTAACGATAGAGACTCCATGATTTTTGCCGATGGTGCAGGCGCAACTGTAATTGAAGAAACAGAAAAAGACGGAGGAATATTAAGCCATTGCACACAAACCTTTAGTAACGGAGAGGCTTTTTATCTATACTCAGGAAAATCAAATCGTCCAGATGCGGAGCCTACCGACAAATACATCAAAATGTATGGGCGGAAAGTATATGAATTTGCCATCAGTCATGTGCCACAAGCCTTAAAAAACTGCTTAGACGACAGCGGAGAGGAAATTGGCGCCCTGACAAAAGTGTTTTTGCACCAAGCCAATGAAAAAATGGATGAGGCTATTGTAAAACGATTTTACAGACTTTACCGTCATCCACAACCCGAAAATGTATTGCCAATCAGCATACATAAACTGGGCAATAGCTCTGTGGCAACCGTGCCCACACTTTTAGATCTGGTAAAACGCAACCAAATGGAAAACCATTATGTTCAAGAGGGCGACGTTGCACTGTTTGCTAGCGTTGGCGCAGGCATGAACATCAATGCGTTTTCGTATAAGTTTTAAGTTATTTCAGCACTTCTTTAATTGGATTTCCAATAGTCCCTGTTGGATTGCTTATACCCATAATAGCACAAATCGTAGGGGCAATATCGGTAATGTTGGTGCGCTCATAAGTTGTGCCTTTTCTAACGCCCTCTCCGTATAACATTAGTGGCACATGGGTATCATAAATATATGCCGAACCGTGCGTAGTTCCTTTTTTACCGTATTTCCCATTGTCCATAAATCCAGGTTCCAAAATAAACACAATATCGCCTGAACGCTTTGGGTGAAAACCACGTTGCAAACGTTCTATAATTGCATTGTTTTCATTCATTTTCATAAGTTCGTTCGTATCATACGCCGCTGCTATTCCCGTATACGATGTTGTAAAAGAAGTGATAAACGCTTTGATTTGCGCTGCGTCTAAACGTTCAGTTGCTATTTTTTCGTGGTTTAAATAGATTTCGTTGTTAGAAACATTCCGTATCAATTCATCTGAACCAAAATAATCCGATATGCGATTTTTAAGTTCCAATTTAAAATCCTTTTTCTTAAAATATCCAGCTGGGATTTTGTTATCAATCAGATATTGTGGCACATGCGCCACGCCATGATCTGAAGTTAAAAAAACAGTATAGTTGCCTTTACCAACTTGCTTATCAAGCGCAGCAAACAAACGTGCTAAGTCCATATCCAACCGCACATAGGTGTCTTGCAATTCTTTTGCATTAACGCCAAAGGCATGCCCAACATAATCTGTAGAGGAGTAACTAACCATCAACACATCGGCGTCCGCATCTGTTCCCAAATGCTCTCCTTCAAGGGCTGCTAGCGCAAAATCGGTAATTAGACTATTGCCAAATGGTGTGGGTTTTAACACATCATAACCAAGTTGTTTTGCAGCTGCAGCCAAATCATAAGGAAATGTTGGCGTTTCTTTTCCCGGTGCTATACGCTCATAGGGAGTGTTATCTGAACCTGTTTCAACATAGCTTTCCGCGGGATAGTAAGTGTCCCATGTGGTCAAATACTTATCTATGACTCTTGACGTATTAAAATCGGCTGCCCATTTCGGAAGGGCTTCCATAAAAAAGGTGCTGCTCACAAAATTTCCTTCATCGTTCCCAGAAAACCAATACGCTCCATTTGCCGCATGCCCAATAGAAAGAATGGCACCTCTATCTTTGATGGAAACACCAATAGCTTTACCACGCGACTGAGTTGCCAATCTATTTTCATCAGAAAATGTAGAAACCAGCAATTGCGTAGGTGCTTTTTTGCCCGTGTCTGTAGATGTGCCTACACTTTGATATGAAGCATCATCAACACAGTATTGTTCTTCTCCAGTAGTTTTATCAAACCAATCATTACCAATTATCCCATGAATAGCGGGGGGTGTGCCTGTAGAAATACTCGCATGACCAGGACCTGTTTTGGTCTGTGCGTAATCAAAATGATGGTTTTTGGCTACAAATCCTTCGCTGTAAAATCGTTTAAACCCTTCATTTCCAAAGTGGTTTTCAAATCGGGTGAGGTAGTCCATACGCATTTGGTCAACAACTATACCCACAACAAGTTTGGGTTTTGAGGGCTGGATGGGCGTGTTACACGCCACAAAAAGTATTGGAATAAGTAGCGCTATGTTTCTAAGATTCATCTTTTAGATTTTATACAAATGTATTTTTTTAAGTCAATTCTAATATTATAGTAACATTATTTTTTTACATTCGTTCACATGAAACTTTTGCACCACATAGGCGCCTATTTTATTATGCTCAGACTGGTTTTTATAAAGCCTACCAAAGGAAAAGTGATGCGAAAACTTATCTTTCAAGATGTTCAAGATCTCATTATCGGGTCGTTAGGTATTGTAGGGTTTTTATCGTTTTTTGTGGGAGGTGTGGTTTCTATCCAAACGGCACTTAACATTGAAAGTCCCTTAATTCCAAAAAACTTAGTTGGCTTTGCCACCAGACAGTCGGTCATTTTGGAATTCGCTCCAACCTTTATGTCTATTATTTTAGCTGGAAAAGTGGGGTCTTTTATTACTTCAAGTATTGGAACCATGCGGGTGACCGAGCAGATCGACGCACTTGAAGTAATGGGGATTAATTCTGTTAATTATTTAGTTTTTCCAAAAATCATTTCCATGCTATTGCTCCCATTAGTGATAAATATCTCTATGTTTTTGGGAATTCTTGGCGGCTATGCTGCTACGCTTTATGGCGGTTTTTCGAGCAGTGCGGATTTTATTGAAGGCATACAGATGGATTTTAAACCTTTCCACGTAGCATATGCCTTTATCAAAACGCTGATTTTTGCCCTGATTTTGGCTACCATCCCATCCTATCACGGTTACTATATGAAAGGTGGTGCACTTGAAGTTGGCAAAGCGGCAACGGTAGCTTTTGTATGGACTTCGGTGGTTATAATTGTATTGAATTATATCATAACCCAACTGTTACTTGCCTAATGATTGAACTGCGCGACATAACAAAATCATTTGATGGTGTAGAGGTGCTTAAAGGCATCTGCATGACTTTTGAACCTGGAAAAACCAACTTAATTATTGGTCAAAGTGGTTCAGGAAAAACGGTTTTACTCAAATGCCTATTAGGGTTGCATCAACCTGATGGGGGAACCATGCATTTTAATCATCAAGCTTTTGGCGAAATGAACGAGGATGAACGAAGAACGTTACGTCGTGAAATGGGAATGGTCTTTCAGAGCAGTGCCCTTTTTGACTCCATGACCGTACTGGAAAATGTTATGTTTCCCATGCAAATGCTAACCAAACAAAGCGAAACAGCCATGCGTAAAGCGGCAGAAGAAGTTATTGAGCGTGTAAATTTGGTTGATGCGAATCACAAACTCCCTGCTGAATTATCTGGTGGAATGCAAAAACGCGTAGCCATTGCACGAGCCGTAGTTATGAAGCCCAAATACCTGTTTTGTGATGAACCAAACTCTGGGTTAGACCCTCAAACTGCCATTGTAATTGATAATCTTATCCGTGAAATCACACAAGAAAACAACATCACAACAGTCATAAATTCACATGACATGAATTCGGTTATGGAAATTGGCGATACTATTTTGTTTTTGAAAAACGGTGTAAAAGCTTGGGAAGGGAGCAAAGAACTTATCTTTAAAACCGATAATGAAGTTATAAACGACTTTGTATATTCTTCAAATTTGATGAAAAAAGTAAAAGAAGTGTATCAGTAACTACCTATGCACACTTGGCGTTACGTTCAACATCACATCATTTAAATCATCGTAGGTTTTAATACTTTCTTGTAATTTAAGCACAGTAACTGAGTCAATATCTACCAACCCCAACGGATTGATTACAATTTCTGCTTTTTCACCACGCAAATAGTGTATTTCGGCAGATTGGCTTAAATAGCTGCCAAAAGGCAGCGTGGCAATCTGTTCTTCCAAAAAGGCATTTGCTTCTTTTCGAAAGGCATTTTCCTTTAGCGCTCGGGTAAAGGTCACACCTGCAGGAATCATCACCAAAAGGGCTATAAAACTCACAAATCTTACAGTACGCCTGCGCTGCTTAGAGTCTGCATACTGAATCATGGGGAAACGCAACAATTTAATCACCAGAAAAGAAGCAAAGGCTATAAATGTTGCATTAATAAAAAACAAATACAGTGCACCCAAAGCATAACTTGGATTTGCTACAGCAACGCCATACCCAATGGTACACAGCGGAGGCATGAGTGCAGTAGCAATGGCAACGCCAAAAATTACAGAGGCTATTGTTCCCTTTTTTGTTCGGGCAATGGCAAGCGCTGCACCACCACAAAAAGCAATAAACACATCTCGAATATCGGGTTGGGTTCGTGCCAATAATTCTGATGATTCTTGTTGCAAGGGAAAAAATAAAAAGAATAACGTAGCAGTTGCCACACTTAATACTACCATGACAATAAAGTTTTGTGTAGCTTGCTTGAGCATGGTTAAGTCATTTATGGCTAATGAAACTCCAGTTGCCAGCACAGGACCCATCAACGGGGCAATAAGCATAGCGCCAATTACTACCGCAGTAGCGTTGGTATTTAGTCCAATACAGGCAATAAAAATAGAGCAAATCAGCACCCATGCGGTTGCACCTCTAAATGGAATATCGGCACGAACGGCTTCTAGGGTAGCCGCATAATCTGTATCCCGAGCAATGTGTAACAATTGGCCTAAATAGTTTAGTTGTGCAACAAATCCGCTTTTTTTAGTCGGGGGTTTCTGTTGCTCGTATGATTCGGAAAAGTCAAATTTAGACTCCATTACATTTCGTTAACTTCCACAAAAGGTGGAAACAAATACTGCTTTTTGGTTTGGGTGCAGGTACATAAAAATCGGGTTCTGCGTTTGGTTCCTTTTTGAAAAATACGTCCATCCGAAACACTAAACAATGCACCTTGTTCCAATTCAAAAATACATTTTTTATCGTTTGGCGGGTCAAATTGTCGCAATGCAAGCATAAGTGTAGCGTCTGCAGCAAAGGTAGCTTTAGGTTTTTGCATGTGTTTTTGCAAAGGTTTGAGTAGTGATTCTGGGAAAAAATCAACAGTCAAGAAAGGGGCTACCACATCACTAAACGTTTTTTGCCAAACTTCGCCATGAGGTTTTTGTCGCCTCTTATAATCAGAAAACACCCTATAATGCGCCCATTCGTGTAAAAAAGTAAGCAAAAATCGGTATGGATTTTCCATTACGTTTAGGGTAATGGTTACGGGTTTGCCGCGCTGTACACGAAAATCACCATGCTTGGTTTTACGTTGGCGCACCACCTTTAAGTGCACATTATTATTTGCTATAAGCGAAGCACATTTTTCTTGCGCTGCCTCTGGCAAAAAAGAATAAAAATCAAGATTCATTAAGGGGTAGTATTCGAAACGGGAAGCACTTTGCCGTTATAAAATCGGTGTCCTGTTAAGGCGAATTGTGCAATGTAAGCTGCCATCGTTTTGGCGTCCATGGGAACGTCTAAACCTGGAAAAGCTTCCGAAAGCATTTCGGTTTGTACCGCACCCAGTGCCAATGCATTCACAAACGGTCCTGTTTCTTTAAATTCTTCTGCGAGTAATTCGGTGAGTATAGATACTGCGCCTTTGCTACTGCTATAGGCTGCCAAACCGGGGAATTTTGAAGTGCCGTTTATGCCCCCCATACTGCTGATGTTTACAACATGACTGTCGGTGCTCATTTTTGGAAGTAATACGCGTGTGAGATTTGCCAGCCCAAAAACATTGACTTTATAAACTGACTCAAAATCGGATTGTGTGGTTTCAGAAAAAGGCTTGTTTACAAGTTTTCCTGCATTATTAATAAGCACATCAACACGCTTTGGGGAAGATGTATCTGACCATTCCTGTAAAGCCTCAGCATTGGCAATATCTACAGAAAAAGCATGAACATTTGGCGCAATCAAGGCCTCAATGGGCGCAATGTTTCGCGACAGTGCCCAAACCTGATGATTGTTGTCTGAAAACCATTGTACCATAGCGAAGCCAATTCCTCTGCTTGCCCCTGTAATCACAATGTTTTTTGACGCTTCCAAAACATTTACACCACCAATCGGATGGGATTTTCAATATATTCTTTGAGTGTTTGTAAAAACTGTGCACCCGTTGCACCATCAACCGTACGGTGGTCACAAGCCAAGGTGAGTTTCATGGTGTTTCCTACCACAATTTCGCCTTCTTTCACCACAGGTTTTTGCACTATAGCACCCACAGAAAGTATGGCGGAATTGGGTTGGTTGATTATCGATGTGAATTCTGTAATACCAAACATTCCAAGATTAGAAACAGTAAACGTGCTTCCGTCCATTTCTTGCGGTGTAAGTTTTTTACTTCTTGCCCGACCAGCAAAGTCTTTCACCTGTGCGCCTATTTGTGGTAAATTCATTTCGTTGGCAAATCGCAATACAGGAACTACCAATCCATCTTCAACCGCAACGGCTACCCCAACATGCACGTGGTGATTGAGCACCATTTTGTCGTCAAACCACTGCGAATTTACCTGAGGGTGCTCTTTTAATGAAAGTGCCACAGCTTTTACCACAATGTCATTAAATGAAATTTTGGTATCAGGAATAGAATTGTATTGCTTCCTAAAGGCAATAGCAGGGTCCATATCAAATTCAACAGAAAGATAATAGTGTGGTGCGCTAAACTTGGAAGCCCCTAAACGCTTGGCAATGGTTTTACGCATTTGCGAGTTGGGTACCTCTTCTTGCTTTTCTTGTCCTGCAGGCACAAAAACAGCAGGTTGAGCGCTTGTAGTTGCCGCAGGTGTGTATTGCTCTACATCACGTTTTACAATACGTCCAGACTCGCCCGTGCCGCTTACAAGGCGTAAATCAATTCCTTCTTCTTTGGCGATTTTCTTCGCCAACGGCGACGCCATAATACGTCCTGTATTTGGAGTTGCACTCGCCTGTTCAACAACTGGTGTAGCTACAGCTGCTGGTGTTGCAGCGGGAGTTGGTGTCGGTGCAGGTATTGCTTCGGGTGCTGGTGCAGGAGATGCTGATGTTGCAGGGGGTGCAGCCAAAATTGCAGAAACATCTGTTCCCGCAGGTCCAATGATGGCAAGAAGCGTATCTACAGGAGCGGTTTCACCAACTGCCGTTCCAATATGAAGTAGCACACCCGAAAAGAACGACTCAAATTCCATCGTGGCTTTGTCGGTCTCAATTTCTGCTAAAATATCGCCCTCCTCTACTGTGTCACCTACTTGCTTTAGCCAAGAAGCAACCGTTCCCTCTTCCATCGTATCACTAAGGCGCGGCATGTTGATGATTTCAACACCCTCTGGAATGGCAGCAGGAGCAGCCTCAGATGCTTTCGCTTCAGCTTCAATTTCAGCAGCAGCTTCGGTAGGTGCTTCTGCTTGAACAGTTTCACCATTAAGCAGCGCAGTAATATCTTCCCCTTCTTCTCCAATAATTGCCAACAATACATCTACTGGTGCTGTTTCGCCCGCATGTACCCCAATGTGCAAAAGCGTGCCTTCGTAAAAGGACTCAAACTCCATGGTGGCTTTATCCGTTTCAATTTCAGCTAAAATGTCGCCCTCTGCTACTTTATCGCCTACATTTTTAAGCCAAGTAGCCACAGTTCCTTCTTCCATCGTATCGCTAAGGCGCGGCATGTTGATGATTGTTGCCATACTATAATTTATGAGAAATAAATGGGTAATCTTTTTGTTCGTAAACAGAGTCGTACATTACATTCTTTTCTGGGAACGGAGACGACTCAGCAAATTCCTCGCATTCTTTAACCCCTGCTTTTACGCGTGCATCGATTTCAGCAAGTTCATCCTCAGAAGCGTATTCTTCCTTTAAAATAATTTCTTTGACTTGCGTAATAGGGTCAATTTTACGGTACTCCTCTACTTCCTCTTTGGTGCGGTAATGTTGCGCATCGGACATGGAGTGCCCGCGATAACGGTATGTTTTTGCTTCTAAAAATGTTGGTCCCTCGCCACGACGTGCACGCTGAATAGCCTCGTCTATGCCTTCGGCAACCGCAACAGGGTTCATTCCGTCAATAGGGCCACAAGGCATTTCGTAGCCAAGCCCAAGCTTCCAAATATCAGTGTGATTGGCAGTACGCTCTACTGATGTTCCCATGGCATAGCCGTTGTTTTCTACGACAAACACTACAGGAAGTTTCCAAAGCATCGCTAGGTTTAAGGTTTCGTGCAGCGATCCTTGTCGAACAGCACCATCGCCCATAAAACAAAGTGTAACGGCATCGCTGCCATGATATTTATCGCCAAATGCCATTCCTGCACCCAAGGGAATTTGTCCGCCTACAATACCGTGACCACCGTGAAAACGATGTTCTTTTGAAAAAATGTGCATCGAACCACCCAAACCGTTAGAAGTTCCCGTGGCTTTGCCAAACAATTCTGCCATGACTCTTTTGGGGTCAACGCCCATACCTATGGGTTGCACATGGTTACGGTAGGCAGTAATCATACGGTCTTTGGTAAGATCCATTGCGTGAAGCGACCCTGCAAGTATGGCTTCTTGACCATTGTAGAGGTGTAAGAATCCGCGAACTTTTTGTTGGATATAAACTGATGCGAGCTTGTCTTCAAACTTGCGCCAAAACATCATGTTCTCGTACCAATTTAGGTAAGTTTCGCGTGTGACTTTTTCCATAGCGTATAACTGTTATAAGTTGCGCAAAGATAAGGCAACAATGTCATGGAAAAAAACGAAACAGCAATCCTTAGTACCGTTCTTCTCCAAAGTTAAAGGTAAGCGAAAAACGCAGTGTGTTTTCAAGTGGGTTTACCACCCTAGTAGCAGAAATTAGGTAAGATAAATCGATATCAATGATATTGTATTTAAATCCTGCGCCAAGAGTAATAAATTTTCGCGCACCTTTAAGCTCGCTTTCATTAAAATATCCTGCACGAAGTGCAAAAGATTCATCATACATGAACTCGGCGCCAAGCGCCCA
This sequence comes from Flavobacteriaceae bacterium, assembly GCA_017856205.1. Classification (GTDB taxonomy): domain Bacteria; phylum Bacteroidota; class Bacteroidia; order Flavobacteriales; family Flavobacteriaceae; genus UBA7446. Next base: position 7,349 of record JAFMFL010000016.1, on the reverse strand, counting down.
TGTAAATTCTTTTAGCTCCTCGCTAAAGCCATCAGGCGCATCACCAAAGGATTTAAAAATTCCTGAAAGAATACCTATGTCATCGGGTTGTTTGTAGCCCGTTATGTTTCCATCTTTATCAGTAACTGGCTCGCTGGGAGAAGGCACCAAAAGCTTGTTGAGTTCAAGACTTATGGCAAGTTTGTTGTATGAGTCGAAAATAAAATCAAAACCTGCTCCTAATTTTAAGTTTGTTGGCAAAAAGTCTGACTCTCCCTCGTCTTCATATTTGATTTTTGGACCAATATTGGAAAGATTAAATCCTGCGCGCCAAATACCCGAAAAGTTCGAGTAGGGCACCTCAAAAGACTCATAAAAACCCGAAATTCCTACTGCCACACTACTTGCAGCAACACTCTCATTGTTGCTAGACTGAAGTTTCAAATCAGAGTTAAAGAATGAACCTTGAATTGCCATAGAAAAATTATCGCTCAGTTTCAACGCGTAGGAGGCATCTATAGCAAATTCATTTGGTCGTTCAATTATTGGATTGATAAAATCTGCAGGTGTTTTTCCTATTTCAATTTCTCCCAAACTGAAATATCGCAACCCAACCGCCCATGAAGCGCGTTCACTGATAGCACGATAATACGTGAGGTCTGCAAGGAAAATATCGTTTACTAACTTACTCAAGTAGGGCGTGTAGCTTATGGCTGCGCCTGTTTCATTAGATGTAAAGGCATACTTTGCTGGGTTCCAATGATTGGAAAAGGCGTCTGCTGATGTGGCAACACCCTGGTCACCAAGAGATGCCGAACGTGCATCGGGAGCAATATGTAAAAAAGGGACTCCTGTGGTAACGACACGATTTTGTGCATTTGTAAGTTGAAAAAATCCTACTAAAAGTAATAAAGTGGTAAATTGTTTCATATCAATCAATAATAAGTTTAGCCGAATAGGTATCGGTTGTTTGTGATAACGTAGAAATAAGCTCAATCGTGTACAAATAAGTTCCTTTATTTAATTTTTGTCCATTATATGAAGTAGCATTCCAGTGTAAACTATCCAACAGATAGCCAGAAGAAAACACCTTTTGGTTGTTATGCCAAAGGCGCTTTCCATCAATGGTAAAGATATATAAATTCGCTTCTAAAAGCTCACGTGGGCGGTTGTGTTGCACAAAAAATGTTGTTTGATTTGTAACAGGATTTGGGGAGTTGTAAACACGCTCTATCAGTAAACTACTACTATCCTTGACCCAAAATGTAATTGTTTTGGTACTTGGATTGTTGTGTGTATCCCAAGCCCTTACGGTAAGTGTATGCTCTCCCGTTGATAGTTTATTCAATGGGTACGTTATTGTTCCTTTAGAAAAATCGTCTAACGAAGCAGAATAAAAGGCGTTGAGCAAAAACGGGCTGGTTTGGTTATTATCCAAAACCGCTGTAATGTCGTGTCCAATACCTCCGGCAGTATTGATGCCATTTTCATCTGCCAAATCAATAATTAGTGTTGGGCTACCAAAAACATAGTCGCCATCAACAAATTTTCTGTTGTTTAAGAACACCTCTATTTCAGGGCCTTGGTTGTCTTCGGGAGCTGAGATATCTAGCCCTCCTATCGAAAATTTGTCAGAGTATCCACCTAGAGATTCACTTTTGTCTTCATTAAAGGCAATCAACGTAATTCGGGCTTCGCCGAGCTTTAAATCAATATCTTTTGGCACCACAAAAGTGGATGTAAATTTCCCGTCTTTAACAGAAGATAGTCCCTGAAAAATTTTATTTCCAATGACTTCAAATTTAAATGGATTTAGTATGTAACTAGGATTGCCATCATTGTTTAAGACGTTACGCATTTCATATTTATCAAACACTTGAAGGGTTACTTCACCGTTAAAGTCCTTTTTTATCTCTCCACTTGGACTAGTAAGAACTCCACTAAGCGTGATTTTTTCCAAAGCATTCATCGCTTTCTGATCATCTGTAGCCGTTTCAATCGGAACGCCATTAATTTGTGTAATGTTTACTTCAGGCTTTGGAGTGTTCAACTTTAGGGCAGGGTCTCCAATGAAAAAAATAACTCGCTTTTGGTTGGTATTCCGAAATTCGCCTTTAGCTTTTTGCAATGCTTCAGCAATACTAGTTGCTTCATCGCCATTTGAAGGAAATAAATATTTTGTGATGAGTTTATTGAATGCTATTCCTTCATTTACATAGATTTGACGTGTCGTAGAAATCAGACCTAAAGCTCCACCGGTTGCGTTTTGATATAGCAACTCCCCGGCTGTTTGCCTATCGTGATTATCAAAACGTGTAAATTCACATGTTACAACAATAAAGAGCGGATATTTACCAGGATGAAAAAGGCTTTGAGCCATTTTTTTATCCATCAAGAATTCACCTGCTAATCCATCCTCGCCACCATGTCCAAAATACTGAACAGCTAAGGTTCCTTGTGAAAGCCGGTTTTCTAGTGCAAATTCCACATCAGGATAGCTATCTCCCCCTGCAGATGACTCTTGTTTGTATGAATCGGAAATCAGCTTCGTAATGTTTAAGAATTGATTTTGTCTAGAAAGATTATCTGCAACTTCATTTAACTCAATTTGTAAATTATAATCATTTTTTTCATTTTTAAAATGGTCTGCATCATCGGCTAAAATGGTATAGCTATTATTCCAACTGCCTTTGTTTTGAGCAGCCTCGTATGCTATCACTTTATCCACCGCAACGGTTGCTTGCGTCTTGTTTGAAAACACCATACGACCAACCGTCAAATCCATTTTATCCCCTGAAAGCAGAAGCCCCTCTCCGGCATCCATCATAGTAAAAAAGTCATCGGACATAAAGGAATTTGCAAGCGAAAAACTATCTAGTGCATGAAAAGTAGGTACAACCAAATCGTTGGTGCGGGAGCGTTTTTGGTAATCAAAACTAGTATCGCCAAACAAACACAAATACTTAAGTTTCTTGCCCTGGGAATGGTAGAGATACCGCACAAAATTTCGAATAGCGGCAATATCTTGCTGTCCCGTGGAAAAGGCTTCATAAATTTCTTCAAGAGTCACCAATTGGGCTTGTAACCCTCCATTTTCTATTCGGTGTGTAACCAATTTCGCTGCCTCCTCTTTATAGGCTTCTGTGGTAATAAGTAAGTAGGTTGTTGCTGGCAGGTCTTTAAGTTGACCTAAAAAAAAGGTGGGTGAAAATCTCCGATTATTTCGCCTAGATGTAGGTGTTTTGTAATCTGAAGCCAAAAAGAATGTAGCATCTGGGTCCACCAAAACATCTACGCCAAATGTTGTTGCGTCTTCAGGGGGCGTGTGAACTGCATCATCATTTAATTCCCAAAGGGAAGTTTCTGGAGTTGCGTTGGAAATGGCTAATTCTTGTGTAGGTATTGAAGGGTCAAGGGTAAATAAAAAGCCTTCGTCATTTGCCGAAAGATTTCGATTGTACTGCGCTAGAATAAAATCCAAATATCCGCTGAAAGCAAAATCACCATTTGCGTCATAGGAAAGTTCACTCGAGATTTCATCTGTTGCGTTTACTTCTAATTGAATCATACCCGAAATACCATTAAATCGCACAGAAGGCTCTGTTGCAACGGTAGTGCCTTTAGAAGGTCCTAGTGTAACCGATTTTGATTCGGAACCTGAGCTAAATGTAAAAGACGTAGTTGTATTTGACGCTGCAGCAACACGAGCAACTACATCGACTTTTGTTCCTGATGCAACATTTGGTGTTGTTACGGTATAGGTTTCATTTTGCCCATCGGAAAAACGTACACCAAACCAACGGCGACCAAGTGAGCCAATATTGTAATTATCTTCTTCAATTGCCGTTTGGTAAATCCCGCTATGTAATGCATTGGTCGAAACCACTTCGTTACCCTTTTGAACCAAAACACGCTTACCACTTGAGGTACCGTATGTAACATAATAGACTGCAGTTTCATGATACAGGTTTGTATAGGTTTGGCTTTCCGCATTCCAAGTATCGCCTGCATATCCCATAAACAAAACGTAATCAGAATCATCAAAAGAACCATCTTCCTCGCCCACTACCCAAATGGCGTTTTCGTATAGGGTTTCTACTTCAGCAGCATTTTTAAGGGGGAGCATTTGTCCGCCCCTCCCAAATATTCGAAGTGTTTTAGGATCAATATTATCCACAGGAATGCCTAATTGCTTTAAAAAATTTTTAGTGATTTTTTGCACACCCGTTTCCTCAACAGAAAAACGATGCCACGAAGTAATGCTACTATCCAAAAAAGGGTGTGGAGTAACCTTTTGAGCGAACACACCGCCAGAAAAAAAGCTGAAAATCAGCACAAAAAATTTTAAGTATTTTGTTGACATACACAAAGATAACGATGATAAAATGTCATTCGTATTTGGGTTTGGATATACTATTTTCGTTTCGCTTGCGTTAAGTAAGTATCAATACGGATGATTTATTCGTATATTGCACCATTGTTATGATTCGAAACTTACAAATGAACACATACACAAACTTACTCATTTCTCTCGTTTTTATTGCATTACTTTCAAGTTGTGGCTCGGGCAATCGCCGATCTAATGTGTCGCAAGGTACTGGATTAGAGATAAACTCAAGTCGTGGGGGCTTTCAATATAAAACGAATTACAAAGGACAGGAAGCTGGTCCTGGATTAGTCTTTATCCCTGGCGGAACCTTTATTAAAGGTAGAGTACAGGACGATGTTATGCGCGATTGGAACAATTCTCCTGTTCGCGTACAAGTCCGTTCGTTTTTTATAGACGAGACTGAAGTCACTAACCTCATGTATATTGAATATCTTGATTGGTTGGAGCGCGTTTACAAAAAATCCAATGGAAATTACCGCAACGTTTATTTGGCCGCTATTCCAGACACCATGGTTTGGCGAAGTCCATTAGGTTTTAATGAGGATATGGTAAACAATTATTTGCGCCATCCCGCTTTTAAAGATTATCCTGTAGTTGGAGTCACATGGCAGCAAGCCACAAACTATGCCAAATGGCGTACTGAACGTGTAAATGAAAGACTTTTGGAACGGGAAGGATATATTGAAAAAGGAGTTAGCCTTCAAATTGACAGTATTGCACCCGGAAGCGAGTTTAACACACAAACATATTTGCAAGCGCCAGATCAAGTATATGCTGGTGCTTTTGCCGACAAAGCAGGACGAAATGCACAACCTAGAGGCAGAGATGCGGATTCTACAGCATTAAATTTTGTAAAACGTAAAGACGGATTGCTATTACCCGAATACCGCCTTCCTACAGAAGCAGAATGGGAATATGCTGCCTTAGGGTTGTCTGAACTTCGAGAATACAACAGTTACCGCGGTAAAAAGAAATACCCTTGGGCTGGCTCATCCACTCGTTCTGAAAAACGTAAAAATGAAGGAGATCAATTAGCGAACTTTAAACAAGGAAAAGGAGACTATAGTGGTATTTCAGGCTGGTCGTCCGACAATGCAGATATCACAGCACCTGTTAGGGCTTTTCCTCCAAACGATTACGGGCTATACGGCATGGCTGGAAATGTTGCCGAGTGGGTTGCTGACGTGTATAGACCTATTGTTGATAATGACGTATCGGATATGAGTTACTATAGAGGCAATCTATACTCCAAACCTGCTATTGGCCCTGAGGGAAAAACTATTGTTGTAACAGATATTGAGTTAGATACCATGCCAAATAACAAACTTTATGTTAAGGCGCTACCAGGAGAAGTTAAATTCATAGATGTTGATTCAACTGACGCGCAATTAAGGCCTAACTTTAATAGAGCATACAATAGTGACTTTATGGATGGAGACGATCAATCAAATCCATCTGAAGCAAATATGTATAAGTTTGCAGTTGATGATGAAGGTAGTATTATCTCAGATAAAGAAGATGTAAAGTCGCTGATTTCCGATCAAACGCGTGTAGTCAAAGGGGGGTCTTGGAAAGACCGTTCTTACTGGTTAGATCCTGCGCAAAGACGCTATTTACCTGAGTTTATGGCAGCAGACTTTATTGGATTCAGGTGTGCCATGTCATATCTTGGTGAAAACAACGTAAAGAAACGTCCACGCGACTAGCTCATGACTTCGCTTCAAGAAGTATACGCACTTTTTTTGGCGTCATCGGGAGTAGAAACTGACAGTCGAAAACCTATTTCAAATAAATTATTTTTTGCCCTTAGGGGTGAACATTTTGATGGGAATGCCTATGCCCAAATCTCCTTGGAAAAAGGAGCCTCAGCTGCTATTGTTGACAATCCAGAAATAGCTAACGCACACCCAAAATGCTTTTTGGTTGATGATGTGCTACAAACACTGCAAGCACTTGCCAATCACCATAGAAAACAATTTGATTTACCCCTAATTGCACTAACGGGAAGCAACGGAAAAACCACTACCAAAGAGTTAATTGCTGCCGTACTCGGAACAACACATAATGTTTTATTTACAGAAGGGAATCTGAACAATCATATAGGTGTTCCGCTAACATTGTTACGATTGACCCCAAAACACACGCATGCACTCATAGAAATGGGGGCTAATCATATTGGAGAAATTGACTTTTTATGCACTATAGCCGAGCCTACGCATGGTCTTATTACCAATGTCGGCAAAGCGCACCTCAAAGGATTTGGCTCTGAAGAAGGTGTACTAAAAGGCAAAACCGAACTGTACAGGTTTTTGGAGAAAAATGGAGGAACTGTTTTTCTAAATCAAGAAGACCTAAAGCTCATTGGTGCGCTCGGCAAAAATCACAATATCACGTACAGCCCCTCTGAATATGACGTATTAGATGATCAACCTACACTAAGACTGCGTTTTGATGGAATTGAAATACACACCGAATTGGCAGGAAACTATAACAAAACGAATATCGCCACTGCGATTTGTGTAGGAGATGCATTTGGCGTTACATTGGAAAATAGCGTCGCTGCAATTGCAGCTTATGTGCCTGACAACCATCGGTCGCAGCTTATGCTAAAAAACAATAAAACCATTGTGCTTGACGCCTACAATGCCAATCCAACAAGTATGAATGCGGCTGTGCATGCGTTTAGCTTACGAAAAGGGACAAAGGCAGTAATAATTGGTTATATGGCTGAGTTAGGCTCGCATGAAGCAGACGAGCATAAAGCACTTGTAGAACTTGTTAAAAGCCTGGATATTGATGCGTGCTATTGGGTAGGTGAAGCGTTTAAGCCTTTTGTCAATACAAATTATTTTGAAACAACAGAGGCATTTGCGTTATATCTAAAGTCAAATCCGATTGATGCCGACCAAATTCTAGTCAAAGGCTCAAGAAGCGTCGGCTTAGAAAAGTTGATAACATTCCTCTAGAAAAGTGGGTCATA
>JAFMFL010000082.1 GCA_017856205.1 Flavobacteriaceae bacterium | reverse complement strand
AATTCGCATGGACAAGAAGTGATTATTCATGGCGGTTTGACAAATTTGGTTGGCGGTACCCAAACCACACCGAATCAATGGGTTTTGTCGTTAGAAAAAATGAATGTCATTGAGGAGATAGACGAATCAGCCAAAACCATAACCGCCCAAGCTGGTGTTATTTTGGAGCAACTCATAGAAACAGCGGCGCAAAAAAGTCTTTTTTTACCCTTGAATTTTGGCGCAAAAGGCTCTGCTCAAATTGGGGGTGTAATTGCAACAAATGCCGGTGGAATGCGTGTGTTTAGGTACGGTATGACGCGGACATTGGTTTTAGGCTTGGAAGTGGTGTTGCCCACAGGAACGGTTATCTCATCGTTAAAAAAAATCATAAAAGACAACTCAGGATATGACCTCAAGCAATTATTTATTGGCGCTGAAGGAACATTGGGTGTTATTACCAAAGCCTGCTTAAGACTATATGAACAACCCACCTCTCGTTATGCCGCTCTTGTGGGGGTGCAAAGCTTTCAGGAGGTGGTTTCATTACTTCGGTTGATGGACAAAAATCTCTCTGGAAATTTGAGTAGCTTCGAGCTGATGTGGAACGCTACATATTGTGCTGCTACAAGTGCAAATACAGCACAAAAGCCACCACTTCCTCAAGAGTATCCATACTATGTTTTTATTGAAAGTTTGGGTAACGATTTGGCAGGTGATTATGCTTTATTTGAGGATGGATTGACTCGTGCTGCCGAAAAAGAAATTATCGTAGATGCTGTTCTGGCACAGTCAAAGCGAGAGGTGGAAAAGCTGTGGAGTATAAGAGAGGATACGCATATATTAAGACAATCTTTTGTTGCCACGCAGCATTTTGATATTAGCCTTCCCATTGGCGTAATGGATGCCGAAGTGGCTTCCATTGTAGCTGATTTAGAAGCACTTCCTTTTGTTGAGCGTGTTTTGCCCTTTGGACATATAGCCGATGGCAATATTCATTTGATAGTAGGTAAAAAAGATACGACGCAACAGAATTCAAAAAAAATAAATGCTATTGTTTACCGAAATCTAAAAAAGCATTTGGGTTCTGTTTCCGCTGAACACGGTATAGGATTAGATAAAAAGGATTATTTATACACCTCAAAAACCAGTCAAGAAATTGCATTAATGAAGACGTTAAAACAAACCCTTGACCCTAAAAACATCCTTAATCCGAATCGAATTTTTTAATCGTTACGTCTTGTTTGTTTTTGAAAGGTGCTTTCAAAAATTTTGTTTGCATTATTCACTTCAAAGCCATCTCTACGGTGGATGCCTGAAAGTTCTTCCTTAGCCAAATGCGTAAACGCTGGTAGTACTGCGCGTTCTGCAAACTCCACATAGCTTCCTGCTATTTTGTGTTTTTCACCGTCCGCAAATGTGCTGGTTACCATTTGGGCAACTGTGCTGCTTTGACGCAATAATCCATCAGCACTTGTTTTTATTTCGCCCCCAGCATTATTTAGCCGAACACCCAAAGATTTTAATAAAGTATTGAAAGATTCTAGTTTGTTATATGGTTTGGGCAACGCATGCACGCTAATGGTATAGTGGTTTAAATAATATCTGTTGTACAATACCCACGCGCCATATTCACTAGTTGACAAAACGGTGTTATAGTCATGCCATGTTGGAAGTTTCCAAAGGGGATGATGCAAAAATTCAACTATGGCATTTGGGTCATTCAAATCAACATCGTCTAGGGGATCGTGTGTAATGTTGTTGGAGTATTTTTTAATTATATCCGATGCTTTGGAAGAGAGCTCGTTCACTCGAAGTTCACTAATAAAAACACGTGGATATTTTTCTGATGGAGGCTTGTACCAATGCGCATCTAATTTTTTTTGCTCAAAATGATACCTGTCTTGCCTTGTGTATCCATGATGTAAAAAAATGCGTTCCAGTGAGGCAATGCCCAAGTTTGGAACTCCAAGGGTACGAAATGCAATATGATCATTAATAATATCGGATTGACTTTTGATCAACCCTTTGGTAATCATACTAGAGGTAATGGTGTTGACATCAGGAACACGCATGGCGTAGGGAGTGAAAAGTCCGTTAAGGATAGTGTCTAGAGGGGTATTTGAGGTAAATTTCATGATTCTAATTGGGTGTTAAATAGGGCGCCATTTTTTGTTGCAAAAAAATCAACAACGTTAATTTCTTCTTGTTTAATAAATCCTTTTTGTGGCAGTTTTCCTTGAGCAACTAACTCAACCACCGCAGCCAAAGAGGCAGCCGTTGTCCAAGAAATGGCACGCCAAGTGTGCCCTGCTATTTCTTTGGGAAAATAGGTGCGGAAAAATTCTTTGCGCCTCATTTTTCCATCAATTAATCCTTCAACAACTGCATAAACATGCACAAGGTCTTCATCTACAGGAGGTTTTGCGTTGGTAAGAATTTCTTCAAGTTTTGTCAAATCTTTTTTTAGAATCAATTCGTAAAGCAAAAAGCGCATGAGTTTACCATGCCCAGGATAACGAATGGTTTTGTAATTTAACGTGTCTACTTTACCCTCAAAGGTTTCGCACATAGTTCCTAATCCACCAGATGTAGTAAACGCCTCATATTCTTGCCCTTCTATATTCATTTGTTCAAATCCGTCAAGTGAGGGAAGCATTTTACGTGTACCATTTTGTATTGCTTCAGCGTCGTTTAGATACTCATTTAATACTCCAGCAGGAGACCATGTAAACGAATAAGAGAGCTGGCCGTTAGGATACCGTGGAAGTGCGCCCACTCTTAATTCTATATCGCGAAGCGTATCAAATTTTGATGCCAAATGCCCTCCAATAATTCCGATAAGCCCAGGGGCTAAACCACACTGAGGCGCGAGCACACTTGAAGCACTTTTTCCCAAAGATTCAATATAATGCGTGGTGTTTACGTCTTCTGTTAAATCAAAGTAATGTATTCCCTTTTGATGCGCTATTGTAGCAATTCTGCGGTTTAAATAATAAGGGAGTGCAGACACTACAGCATCAATATTTTCAACAACTTCTCTTATCGTTTCTGTTTTACTTATGTCAGCAACTTGACATGGAAATGGATACTGGATTTTATAATGTGGCTTGGACATATCATAGCCAATAACATCGAAATGCTCGTGGAGTAGGAGGCCAACCAAAGTGCCTACTTTTCCGAGACCTAAAACAGCAATTTTGTTCATTTTGTAATAAAATAACAATATATTGTTACGAATATAACAAAATAAAATATATAAAATAAGCTTACGGCTGTGAATTAGACAGCTTGATTAACAGGGAAAACGATGTGAATAGGTCTTACTTTCCAGTAAAAACACCTTGCATAAAGGCTTCTTGCTCGTCCGCCAGCTCTTTATCTACTAAGATACGTCCGCTGTGCTCATCAGTGATGATTTTTTTGCGTGAGGCAATTTCCATTTGTACCTGTGGAGGAATGGTAAAGAATGAACCGCCTGAAGCACCACGCTCTACGGAAACAATAGCCAGACCATTTTTTACAGAAGAACGAATACGCTGATATGCTGTAACCAAACGTTCATCTGCTTTGGTGGCAAACTCTTTCGATTTTTGGAGTAGTACATCTTCTTCTTTTTGGGTTTCAGCCAAAATAGCATCTAACTCATTTTTTTTATGCTGCAGGTGATTTTTGCGCTCTTCAAGTTTGGTTGTTGTTTCTGCAACAGCTTCATTTTTCTGCTCGATAAGCGCTTTGAGTTGCTTAATCTGCTTTTCAGCTAATTGAATCTCAAGCTCTTGATACTCCACTTCTTTGTTTAGCGATTCGTACTCGCGGTTGTTGCGTACGCTTTTTTGTTGTTCGGAATATTTTTTGATGAGTTCTTTAGAGCTCTCAATACCGCTCTTTTTTGTTTTGATTTCGTCTTCGTATGCGGTTACCTCAATCCCTAAGTTGTTGAGCCTTTTTTCTAAGCCTGCTACTTCTGCCTCTAAATCTTCTACCTCTAAGGGAAGTTCGCCACGTACATTTCTGATTTCGTCAATACGCATGTCAACAAGTTGAAGGTTGTACAGGGCACGTAATTTGTCTTCGACAGTAATTTCTGCTTTCTTTTTAGCCATAGTTAGAAATAATGAACAGGATTAGTATACGTTTTAGATGAAACGAACGCAAAATTAGGGAAATTTTTGCTAAGAAACTCCATGATTAATTTTTTGGTGAATTGCTCGCTCTCATAATGTCCTGCATCAATCAGTAAAATGCGATTCTCTCCCTTATAAAAATCGTGATATTTTAAATCAGCGGTAATAAAAACATCGGCGTTCTGTCCTTTTGCAGCATCAATGGCAAAGCTACCAGAGCCACCCAAAAGCGCAACGCGTTCAATTTTTTTACCCAAAAGCACACTATGTCGAAGCATGGGCGTTCCTAAAATGGCTTTTAGCTCCGTCAAAAATTCTTGCTCGGCTATCGGTTTTGTCAATTGTCCAATACACCCCATTCCTAAATCGGATTGCACATTTTCAAGTACTGTTAGCTCATAGGCTACAGTTTCATATGGATGCGCTTGCTGCAATGCATGCACCACCTTGTTTTTGCAGTGTTTGGGTAACACTACTTGTAACTGCTTTTCAGCTTCTTCGTGGCGTTTCCCTTTTTCGCCTACAAACGCATTACTGCCTTCTAGGGGTAAAAAACTTCCCGTTCCTTCCGACGAAAAACTACACTCGGCATAGTTCCCCAAAGCACCTGCGCCAGCAGCAAAAAGTGCTGCTTGGACATTACTAAGCTGTGCGTGTGGCACATACGTATTGAGTTTGAGCAAACTCCCTTTGGAAGGCACTAAAACGTTTCGATTGCTAAGCTTCAAGGCATCGGCTAGCCCTTTGTTTACGCCATCTGATTGAACATCTAGCGCCGTATGTATGGCATAAATGGCAATATCGTTTTTGATGGCTTTTGCCACAGCGCGTTCCACGTAGGTGTTATTTGTAATGCGCTTAAGCCCTTGAAAAATAATGGGATGAAAACAAATAATGAGGTTGCATTTTTCTTTAATGGCCTCATCAATAACGGACTCAATAGCGTCATGCGTTACTAGCGCACGCTCAATTTTTTGGTTATAGTCACCAACCAATAATCCCACATTGTCAAAATCTTCGGCATAGGCGAGGGGTGCCCATTGTTCCAAACACGATGTTATTTCACGTACTGTCATAGTTCCAAAGATAAAAGTTCTACTTTTGTTTTTATGGCTGTATGGAGAAAAGCATTGTTTCCGTTTCAAATTGTCTTTGCCGGGGCGGTTTTCTTGCGTAAATCGCTGTACAATAACGGGTTTTTATCACGCTATACGGCGCCTGTTCCTGTCATTGCTGTGGGAAATATTTCCACTGGCGGTACGGGAAAAACGCCCATGGTGGATTATTTACTCAACA
>JAFMFL010000015.1 GCA_017856205.1 Flavobacteriaceae bacterium | reverse complement strand
CAATGATGACACTCCCCCGAATGCGGTGGCTAAAGATATTATTGTAGGCCTCGGTACTGATGGTACAGTGACAATCACACCGGACATGATCGATAATGGTTCTAGTGATGCCTGTGGTTTAGATACTTTAGTTTTAGATAAGACTCAATTTACATGTAACGATGTGGGTGATAATACAGTGACCTTAACTGTTACTGATAGGTCTGGAAATGTTAGTACGGCCACTTCAACAGTAACTATTAAACAGGCTGCCATCATTACACAAGGGCAATCTACAGTTTGTGCAGGAGAAACAGTTCAATTAACAGCGAATGAAGGTGATAGTTATCAATGGTTTAAAAATCAAGTTGCAATTGATGGTGCTACTAGTCAATCTTATACGGTGACGACCACTGGTAACTATTCTGTAGAAGTAACTAATTCTGGTGGCTGTTCAGGAACTTCTCTTGAAACACCGATAACAATTAATGAAAATCCAACTATTGACGTTTTACCTAATGGTACTGCTTATTTGTGCAGTGGTAACATTGAACTTAAAGCAGCAGAATCTTCTTTATACCAATGGGTAAAAGACGGAGTTAATATACCAGACGCCACTCTACAGTTTTACAAGCCATCTATTCCAGGAAATTATCAAGTTATTGTAATAGACTCCTTTGGTTGTAGTGCTACTTCTGATGAAATCATAGTGTCAGATGATACAGCGCCAGAGGTTGATGTTGTTTATGAATCAAGTAATTTTGTTTCAGGGGCCTCTAAATCGCTTGGTACTATATTGCCGAATACTAGTTCTTCCCATACTTACACCATTTCAAACACTGGCGTAAATACCTTAAGGGTAAGTGGAGTTAATTTTTCTGGGACTGGATCAGGTTTTTTAAGTATACCTAATTCTACTTTTCCAATTGATATTGCACAAGGCGAGTCAACAGATATAACTTTGAATATATTACCAACAACAGCAGGATCTTATGAGTCTACTATGCAATTGGTAACAAATGATTGTGATGAACAATATATAGAGGCAAAATACATATATGAAGTTCCTGATGTGAACGACAATGCTAATCTTTTGAGCTTAACGACCTCTGCGGGAACGCTAAACCCGGTATTTGCATCAGCGACTACGGATTATACGTTAGTTCTTCCACAGGGAACAACAAGTGTAAACTTTACACCCACTACAGATGATGCAGGAGCAACATTAACAATAAATAATGCGGCTCATACTAGTGGAGCTGCATATACTGCTAGTAACTTGAATGCTTATCAGCTCTATGAGATAGAGGTAACCGCAAGTGATGGTGTAGCAAAGAAAACCTATAAGCTAGCGGTATTAGTTACCCAAGCTAGTGTTCCATTACCTACAGGGGTATGGCGTAATTTATTTGCTGGGGAGAATTTTGATCCGAATGATGATCAGCAGGCAACTGCTGAGACGGATTTGGTTGGTAATTCGACCGATGCGATGATGCAGGCACAGCAGGCGACGATTAGTTTTGCTGATGGGACTGACAAGGTATACTATTTTAGAGTTCGATTAGGTAATGAGAATGCGCCTAAGACGAGTTTTTACTATGGTATGGATGTAGACTCTGATTACAAGATAGACTTTGTGATAGAGGCGAACTTGAAGGCCAGTACTCCTTATGTGGCTTACCATGCCCACGATCCATCTAAAGACGGCAGTGGGCCTTCAGAGACGGCATGGTTGAACAGTAATAACGACAATAATATTGAGCGTCAGCTAAGTACTCGTGATGCACGCATTGTGAGTTATGTTACACTAGGAGAGTCAACGACCAATGTAGATATTGATGCACCAACAGGGGGGCAGAACAATGGAGACGATACGTGGTTGGAATTTGCCTTTACTGAGTCAAGCTTTAAGTCATGGACTAATGATTATTTAGGCAATGAATTAACTGGTGCACAAGTGAACGGTTTAGTAGCTTTTACATCGACTTCACAGTCTGCTAATGGAGACATTGGAGGAATCAATGATAAGACAGCTGACTTTAGTTTGACCTGGCAACAGTTAGGTAACTTTATAGAGTCTAATCTTGAAGATGTGACGACATATTCATTGTTTACCCCAACTGTAGTAAGTCAATTATCAACAACGGCAACACCTACAGTAACTGGTAGTTGGGGAGGTTCAAATGAAGGTGATGATACACTAACAGTAACTATTGACGTAGTCACATACACGTTAGGAAACGGTTTAACAATAGATGGTTCGTCATGGTCAGTAGAGGTAAGTACACCATTAGCAGAAGGTACTTATAATGTAATAGCTACAGCGAGCAGGGCATCAGATGGATCTAGTAAGACAGATAGCACTACAGCAGAATTAGAGATTAAACTGACTATCCCATTAACGAGCCAGACGATTACAGTTGCTTCTATATCCGATTTAGTATATACAGGATTAGCTCAAACTCCAAGTCCGTTGGTGAAAGATGGAGAAATAATACTTGTTAAAGATACGGATTACACGCTATCATATCAAGATAATATCAACGTAGGCACAGCAACGGTTACCATTACAGGGATCAATGTCTACGAGGGCAGTAGAACGACAACTTTTTCAATTACCCCAGCGCCACTGACCATTACATCAGAAGATAAGAGTAAGGTATTTGGAGAGTCAGATCCTGAGTTAACAGTAAGTTATGCGGGTTTTGTGAATGGGGAGGATCAGAATGATCTATCGGGGACTTTATCTATCAGTAGAACTTCTGGAGAGACACCAGCTACTTACACTATCACAGCTTCAGGATTAACGTCAACCAATTATGTGATTACTTACGAAACAGGAGAGTTTACTATTGGTAGTAAGTCTATAACAGATACAGATATTACAGTTGCTTCTATATCCGATTTAGTGTATACAGGATTAGCTCAAACTCCAAGTCCGTTGGTGAAAGATGGTGCTACAACCTTAGTAGAAGATACAGATTATGAGTTAAGCTATGCAGCATATACCAATGTAGGTACAGCAACAGTTACGATTACAGGTAAGGGTAATTACAACGGGACAAGAACAGTAACCTTTAATATTACCCCAGCGCCACTGACCATTACAGCAGATGCTAAGACTAAGGAGTTTGGAGAGTCAGATCCTGAGTTAACAGTAAGTTATGCGGGTTTTGTGAATGGTGAGGATGCTGAAGATCTAATAGGAACTTTATCTATTAGTAGAGCATCTGGAGAATCGGCAGGTAGCTATGCGATTACAGCTTCAGGTTTAACATCGACTGATTATGCGATCACTTATACAGAAGGAACCTTTACGATCACTACTAAGTCAATTACGGATGCTAACATTGCAGTATCTCCGATATCAGATCTTGTATACAACGGATCATTACAAAGGCCGAAACCTATTGTGGAAGATGGTTCAAAGCTATTAGAGGAAGGAATCGATTATAGATTAAGTTATAGTGATAATATCAATGTAGGACAAGCGATGGTAACGATTACAGGGCTTGGTAATTATGATGGTAGTAGAACCGTAACGTTTATGATTGTACCAAAGCTTATACGTATTTTAATAGCAGATCAAGAGAAAGATTATGGTGCTCAAGACCCTATATTGGTATTTACAGTAGATCCAGTACTTTTTGGTTCGGATAAATTCACAGGTTCGTTATCCAGAGAATCAGGAGAGGCCGTAGGAGAGTATTTAATTACCTCAGGTACGTTAAGCGCAGGGACTAATTACAGTTTAGACATTCAGACAGATGCTATTTTCAGGATTATTAGAATTGATAGTGACGGTGACGGAGTTGCGGACGATATAGAAGAGACTGATGGAACAGATCCTTCAGATACTTGTGATTTTGTATTAGCAAGTCAAACATTTACACCGAGTACACTCTGGAACAATTTAGATTGTGATAATGACGGGCTAAACAATTCAGAAGAATTGATCGACGGTACTGATCCATTAGACCCAGATACGGATGGCGATGGAGTAATTGATAGTATTGAGAAAACAAATGGAACGGATCCATTAAATCCTGACACGGATGGCGATGGTGTAGTTGATGGTATTGACAACTGTCCTGATGTTTCCAATCCCAACCAGGAGGATAATGACAATGACGGTATAGGTGATGTTTGTGACGATGACGATGACAACGACGGTGTGATAGACACCGAGGACAATTGCCCACTAGAATATAACCCAGACCAAAGCGATAAAGATGGCGATGGAAAGGGCGATGTTTGTGAGCAAGAAGAAGCATATGTATCTCAGGTGTTAACTCCTAATGGCGATGGAGTAAATGATACTTGGATGATTTACAACATCGAATACCATCCGAACAACGTTGTTGTTGTGTATAACCGTTGGGGTGATGAAGTATTTTACAAAGCGGGTTATCAGAACGACTGGAACGGACACTTTAATGTCAGGTCAAAACGAATAACCAACATTTCTATTCCGGAGTCTGCGGCGTATTATTACCGCGTGGATCTTAATGGAGATGGTTCATTTGAACAAGAAGGATGGTTATATATTTCAAAATAATGAGAGAGATGAGACACTATATGAAACTACCGGTATTTATTTTGACATTAGGCTATTCATTAACTGCTACCGCCCAGCAAGAGCCCTTGTTTTCCCACTATAATGATATTATAGAGGTGTTTAACCCAGCTGTGTCAGGAATTTATGAGCAAACGCGCTTTACGGCATTAAACAGAACGCAGTGGTCCGCTATAGACAACGCTCCAGAGACCTTTGTTTTTGGAGTAAGCCTGCCCACAAAGTCCAATGTTGGTCTTGGGATAAATGTGATTCAAGACAAAACGTTTATTGAAAGAAGTACGTTTGTTGGAGTAGATTATTCATACAAGCTAAAGCTGGATGAAGACACGAATCTTTATTTAGGACTTAAAGGAGGCTTGCATACTTATGAAGTAGACCCATCACTTCTTGAGAGTTACAACCTCACGCCGGACACTTCATTAGAGCGATTCTCTAAAACGCTTCCAAATGTTGGTATGGGTTTATACCTGACCCATAAACGGCTTTCGATTTCAATGGCATCTCCAAGACTGCTAAATACTGAGCGTGTGCAGGAGCGTGAAGGGCGTGCTGTTTTTGCTAAAGACAGGATACATTACTACACATCTGCAAACTATATTTTTGATGTGACTCAAGACATCACTTTTGACCCAACAGTCATCACAAGATTTGTTTGGGGTGCCCCCATGTCCTTTGATTTTCAAGGGAGGTTCACCTACGACAAGATGGTGTCATTGACAGGGTCTTTACGAACAGACGACACCTACGTGGCAATGGTTCAATTCAAGGTGTTTAATAATTTCACAATTGGTTGGGCGTATGAGAGTGGTAGTCAATCTACTCTATCCAACTATGGCAGCTCACAAGAGTTTATGCTAAGGATTTCTTTATAGTATTTAGAATAACCGATATAACTTAATTCAATAAAGGACTTACTTGTGCTGCAACTTTGAAGAATAGGGGGAGCAACTTACAAAAAGAGGTCATTTTTGATCTCTTTTCTTGTTTTTGGACCTTTCATTTGTTTATAAATCAACAACTTACGTTTTCAAAAAACCGGTTCGGGCTTTTTATATTTTGAAAATCGACCAAATTGGGAAAGCTGCAGCTTATCCTCGTAACTCGTTAAAGAATAGTGGTTTAGGTCTTAGGACCTTTTTTAAAGTTTTTCACCCTCAAGAACAAGTTTGATATCAGAGGAGTTGTGGGCGAATGTCTTTATCGAAGATGATGACAGGGTTCCATCTTTGGATACTTCTTCAGAGAGTTTCAGTAAGGATTTAATTGGAGGAGTAAAGGTGTATTTTGGCTTGTCATTTTTATCGAATACAACTTTAGATCCAAACACTTTACTAAGCAACTTTTTCTTTGTTTTTCCGTCCGCATTTCGATAAAACCCTACAATGTCTATTTGCTTTTTTTATTATTGATGTTTTTTGAGGACTTAATCCAACGTAACGTTTATCCCTGTATATATTCCAAAAGGATGACCGGGTCTAAAACCAGCAGGCACACGGGCAGAGGCATATACCTCATCCAAGAGATTAATCACATTTGCAAACAAACTAATTTTTGAGCTTAGATGATACTTGGCTGAGAAATCAATGATGAAATTATCATCAAGTTTCATAGTGTCTTTAGTGCCTCCATTAGAGGCCTGAGTATCAAAGGCACCATTGTAACGAGCGTTCAAAGTAAATTCAAAACGCTGATGTTCAACACCAGCTGTGACACTTAACTGCTGCTGAGGAATATAAGGAACGCTATCTCCCTCACTTACGCTTCCCCAAATACCCTGATTACTCGCAAAAGAGTTCTGAAAAATGGCATTTGTAAGCGTATATGCCACTGCAATAGGAGTTTGAATCTTTGCGTTAAAATCTGAAAGATTATAGTTAAGTTGAAGTTCAAGTCCACTCACATTTACTTCACCAGCATTAAACTGGTCTAGTGAACCTGTTCCCCCGCTAGCAGCTAGATCAGAACCCAATAAGTTGGAATAGTCATTAAAAAATCCTACAACTTCTCCTCTGAGTTTTCCCGCACTGAAACGAGAACCCAATTCATAGTTAACGCTATACTCGGCTTTCTCACCTGGAGCATTTCCAGGGGGTGAAAATCCCTTATGAACGCCTCCAAAGAGAGACAATCGATTTGAAAAACTATAATTAAATCCAATGCCTGGAATAAATACGTCAATCTGATTTTCTCTAGTGTTTGGGGCATCTTTTCTAAGGGCGTCTGCACTACCCCAGTCTTCCCTGTTTAGGGTAATGCTTTCATAGCGAAATCCAGGAGTAATGGTGAATTTGTCAAACTTATATTTGTACAATACATAGGAGGCAAAAGCATTGGCGCTTGAGATTCGATTTCCCTGAGCACCACGCACTCCCTTTGACGTTAGTGTCATATTACCGCCATCAATGCGGAAACCATCTTCCCACTGAAAGCGGTCTTCCTCGTCGTAATGCAATCGAGCACCTATCTCAATATCATGGAAGGAACCGTTTTCCCCATACCAATGGTAGTCAATTTTGGTTTGAATACCACGTGAATAATACACCCGATTATTTGCTTTTAAAAGAAGGGTATGGTCAGCGGAGTTTAGAGTGCCGTTTATAGTACTCATGTGATTTGGGAAAGAAAAGGGATCATTGAGCACTGCTGATAAACTTTTCTTGTCGTTGTTATAAACAACATCGTCAAGCTTATACCAATTGCGTGTGAATTTGTTATCGTATGCATTAGTAACAATTCTGAATTGCTTTGAGAAATCAATAATGTGAGTAAGCATCACTTGTCGCTGTTCAGCGTTCATTACATCCTTTTGCGAAGAAAGATATCGGGAATACGGATTTGCATTAAAATCAGCTTCAGAAAGCCCAAGGTAGGTTTCATTGGATTTTTCATCATAAAAGTGATATTTAACTTCTAAGGATTGTGCTAGCTTAGCATCAACATCTGTAGAAAATTTTAATTTACCCATGATATCATAAATATCAAAGCCCGTATTTAGGTTGTCTCCAAGGCGTTTAAAACCATCCGAATTAAAATTCAAATACTCAAGTACATACCCAATATTTTCAAAAGACTGACCCACTGATGTGTGTAATTGCATGGTGTTAAAACTTCCATAGCTGGAACGAATTTTTGCTGAAAAATCATATGGGATGGCTGTAGAAACCAAGTTAATAGCGCCGCCCGTTGTAAAGGGTCCATGCTGCACTTGGCTACTCCCCTTTAGTATTTCAATAGCTTGCATACGCAGCACCGATGGGAAATAATAAGCAGCTGGTGAGCTATAAGGAGCCGGAGCAATAAGTACGCCGTCTTCCATAAGTGTTATCTTTGAACTCCGTTGAGGTGATGTTCCCCGAAGCGAGATATTTGGTCGTAAACCGTATCCATCTTCTTCATATAAATTTACACCCGGCACCGCGCGCAACGCTCGGTTAATATCAGCATAACCAAACTGTTCTAAATCATCAGAAGACAAAAAATAAGAGGCTCCAGTTCGGTTTTGTGCAGCAAATTTGTTTCCAAGAATCGTGTTTGCACGGATAATAACTTCATCGAGCTTCTGTACTGAGTCCAAAGCAACTTGAGGGGTAGGATTTTGACTTAATGCGGTTGTCAAAATCAAGGTGTTGAGGATAGCTAAATGACAATTTAACTTCACTTATTTAGATTAATTAAAATTAACGAGTGCAAACTTAACTCGCAAAAAGGTGGTGTGCAAGTTATTTAGAATAATTTTAAATAAAGTTTTTAACTTGTTGTAAAAAGCTGCTGAAAACAGTGTATAAAGGTGAATTCTTTAATGATCGACCAATTGAAATCAAATACTATTAATGAAATATTATTCTGGATACGAAACACGCAAATGGTAGCTACTAATGAGTTTTTCGGCTAACACTTTCTTTACGGTTTCAATTTCACGAAGTGTGATATTGGCTTCCAAAAATTGTTTTTCATCTAGTAATCGATTTACAATTTTATCTACAAAAGCAACTATTTTTTCTGCCGTAGGTTCTTTTAAGCTTTTGGATGCTGCCTCTACCCCATCGGAAATCATCACAATAGCCGTTTCTTTAGAAAAAGGTTTTG
Organism: Flavobacteriaceae bacterium; assembly: GCA_017856205.1. Lineage (GTDB taxonomy): Bacteria > Bacteroidota > Bacteroidia > Flavobacteriales > Flavobacteriaceae > UBA7446. The sequence goes on along the minus strand of JAFMFL010000015.1, from coordinate 15,764 downwards.
GTCCGGGATACTGAAACTGCTCTACGTCAATGTCTGGATTGATTTGTTGGGCTTGTTGTAAAAAATACAACACTGTTGTAGTGCCGTGATGCGTGCGGATAAAATCGATTACACGATCAGGTAATTTTGATTTTCTTGCATTTGTTATTCCATTTAGGACATGATCAATAATAATCTTCGCGCTTACTTCAGGTTCTAAATCGTCGTGAGGGCTGTACGTAGCTTGATTTTCACTGAAAAACACAGGATTTTTCATCTTGCCAATGTCGTGGTATAAAGCGCCTACTCTAGTTAGTAGCGTGTTTGCGCCAATGGCATTTGCAGCCGCTTCGGCAATATTAGCTACCTGCAAAGAATGCTGAAATGTTCCAGGAGCTTTATCAGCAAGCTCACGAAGCAACTTACTGTTGGTGTCGGACAACTCAAGTAAAGACGCATCTGATACTAAACCAAATACTTTTTCAAAAATATAAATCAACGGTTGCACAAATAATATCGCCAACCCGTTGATAACAAAAAGCAATAGAACGTCGTAAGACAATTGCAACAGGTTACCGTCATGAATTAGTGTAAACGCAACATATGAAACAGCATACAAGCCCACGATAAGCCCCACAGAGATAAACAACTTAGCCCTACGATACAAATCGTTTACGGTGAGTGAAGCTAAAATCCCCGCCATAATTTGCAAATAGATAAACTCAAAGCTATTGGGCACCAAAAACGCAATTAAAAACAAGCTAATCAACAACGTAAAAAGTGCTATGCGCGTATCAAAAAATGTACGCATCAGCAAGGGCAACATGCAAATTGGAACTGCATAAACGTATTGCGGGTCCACATCTACCACAGCTTTGGTAAGCAACACCATAAGCAAAACATTTACGCATAAAAATGTGAGCCGTTTGTTGTTTTCAAAAACCATTTTTCGGGTGCGCCATAAAAACACGAATAATAAAAGTACTGGAACCAATACCAAAAGTGAATACCCCAAAATAATCCAGGTGGTGTTGGACTGTGTCCATGTTTGCGACTCAAACTCTTGTTGTAACGAAAGTAATCTTTGCAATTTTTCATCTTCAACAACCTCCCCTTTTGCAATGATGCGTGTTCCCTTAGTAACCAATCCGCGCACGGGAATAATTCCCGCAACTGCCTCCGATTTAAATTGAAGTGTTAACTCCTCATCAAAAGATATGTTGGGCACAATAAGTGAAAGCAGATATTGCAACGTAGCTTCTGAAAGTACATCAGTGCCAAAAACAGCCAATTGGCTAAGCAGAGTGTCTTTAGCCTCCTTTTGATTATATAAATCAGCTATAGATATTGTTGATTGACGTGTGTCATTTACCAAGGCAACGGATTCGTTTTCAGCTATAATTTGCGCATCAGAAATTACACCTATTGCATAAATCTCTTCCATAACAGTACGCCAATTAATTAAAATCGCATTAAATTCTGGTGTGGTGGGAAGAGTAGATGCATACTCATCGAATGAGTTAAAAACTGAAGTTACAGTTTCATCTTGTACTGAAAAATAGCGTGGAACACTTGCTTCAAGTGCTTCTCGCTCTCGGCTTAGTTCTGCTTTTGATTTTTGAATTGGAAAATCATAGGGAGCCAAGAGGGTTTCATATTGCCATGGTTTGCCTTCCTGAATTTCGTATTGAAAGCTTGCGCCTCTGGGTAACATATAAACCACTACAGCTGTCGTGACCAAACAAAGAAATGCTTTGTAAATAGCAGCTTGATAGCGGTAAAACAACTTCATAAAAAAGATTTAAACAAAAATACCACTTTTCAACACATCAACTGGACGGTGTATATTTTGATTTATGACAAACGGTATTTGTGCGCTGAGTTTACTTCCACTGCGAGAGGCGGGACATCACTATGCTTTTGTTTAGAATAAGGCCTCATCAAATCTATTGCATAAAAAAACCCCGCAAAAGCGAGGTTTCAAAATTTATTAAAACAAGCTGTTAGAGAGTTTCTAACATATCACGATATTTTTTAAAGTTGGCGGTATCGCCAATAGTACCGAAAATATTTTTTAACGTCGTAATTGCATCCTTGTTATTGGGGTTTATTTTCACCAATTGCTCCAAATACGGAACCGCCTCTAAAAACAAGCCTTCACGTTTAGCTTTTAACTGATCGTACTTACGATTATCAGCAGCAGACGTACCAAGTGAATTCATTTGATCTACTATGTCTGCTTCACCGTCAAAAATAACAGATGATAAATTCAAATATGTAGCTTCATAAGTTGGATCTAATTCAATTGCTTTTTTATAATAGTCAATAGCTGCATCACGATTACCTTCATTTCCATTGACAACGCCAAGGTTGTAATATAGAATGGCATTGTTTGGGTCTTGAGCGATAGCCTCCTGCATAAGCGTACCAAAACGCACCTCATCTCCAAGCTTGATATACAAATCCGCTTCGGTTAAAATCAGCCCGACATCTTTAGGAGAAAGTTTTCTTGCGTCTTTTACAGCTTCCATAGCAGCATCATTATCACCATTAGCAACATGAATTAAAGCAATATTTTTTACAATTTCAGGTAAGCGTGACTCCGTAAAATCTTCTCTTAAGTTCGTAAAGTCTTTAGATTTCTTGTAAATAGTATAGGTGGTTTCATCAACCTCTAAATCCTCTCCAGATGCGACTTCAGTTACAAAGAATTTCTTGGTAATTCCGGTGTAATTCTTTTCCTTAAGCGTCATATAATAGTTTAACGCATTGTCATAATCGCCACCATTTACCGCACTAGAAGCAGCATAATATAAGTAATCTAAATTATTGGCTTTATCTAAACTGTAAGCTAAATGGAGCAACTTAGCTGCATCAGAAAATTTATCATTACCATTCAATTCAACTGCACTATTTATTATATCAGTTGTCAATTGATTACTTACCCCATCAATAAGGGAAGTATACTTGTTAATTTTTGCGCTTTGCTCAATTGATTTGGCTTTTTCATAGGCTGATATCGCCTCATCGTAAGACTTCGTGCCTTGCTTTGAAACGCCAAGTAAATAGTAGTAATGAGAAGAATACTTCGGCTCAGCATTTTCAATAAGTGACTTTATTGATTCTAAAGATGCTAATGCTTGTTCATATGAAGCGGCATCAACAAGTTTTTGAGCAGCTTTAAGCTCTTTTTTTTGTGCCATAGCAGCAAAAGCTACTAAGAGGATAAGGATTAGGGAATAGTACGTTTTCATAAAATGGGAATAATTAATTAATCGTTTTCTTCAATTGTTACATCAATATCATCAACATCTTGAATTTCCTCATCATCGTTCATCACCTTCGCCACGGCAGCAATAGAATCATCCTCTTTTAAATTGATAAGACGAACTCCTTGCGTAGCACGTCCCATCACACGAAGGGATTCTACACCAAGCCGTATAGCAATACCAGAACGGTTGATAATCATCAAGTCATCTGTATCTGATACATTTTTTATGGCAACTAAATTACCTGTTTTTTCGGTTAGTGCAAGTGTTTTTACACCTTTTCCGCCACGATTGGTAATGCGGTAGTCATCAATTTTAGACCGTTTGCCATAGCCGTTTTCGGAAACAACCAAAATATCGGAATCCAAATCGTTGACAGCAACCATTCCAACCACTTCATCCTGAGCATCTTGCAACGTAATTCCGCGCACACCCGAAGCATTTCTACCCATTGGTCGGGTTTTACTTTCTTCAAATCGAATGGCTTTTCCAGACTTTACTGCTAACACTACCTGAGAAGCACCTGTGGTAAGTTTTGCTTCCAAAAGTTCGTCACCCTCACGTACGGTTATGGCATTTATACCATTCGTTCTAGGGCGTGAATATTGCTCTAGTGACGTCTTTTTAACTTGTCCCTTTTTGGTAGCCATTACCACATAGCGACTGTTAATGTATTCTTCGTCTTTAAGGTCTTGCGTACAAATAAACGCCTTTACTTTATCATCTTGTTCAATGTTGATAAGGTTTTGGATTGCACGACCTTTTGAGGTTCTGCTTCCTTCTGGAATTTCAAAAACACGTAGCCAAAAACATTTACCTTTTTGCGTAAAAAACAGCATGTATTGGTGGTTCGTGCCCACAAACAAATGTTCAAGAAAATCTTCACTTCGAGTGGTTGAGGCTTTTTGTCCTACACCTCCCCTATTTTGAGTGCGATACTCGGCAAGTGGGGTACGCTTAATGTAACCCGCATGAGAAATGGTAATTACCACTTTTTCATCTGGAATCATATCCTCTACGCGGAAGCTACCACCTGCATACTCAATGGTAGAGCGACGTTCGTCACCATATTTTTCTTTTACCTCTAAAAGCTCGTCTTTGATGATATTCATACGACGATCCTTTTTATCTAAGATGTCTTTTAAATCCTCAATGGTTTTCATGAGTTCGTCGTATTCAGAGCGCAATTTATCTTGCTCCAAACCAGTTAATTGACGTAAACGCATCTCCACAATAGCCTTTGCTTGAATTTCGGAAAGATTAAATTTGGAAATAAGCTTTTGACGCGCTTGATCGGCATCTGCAGAAGCTTTTATAAGGGCAATTACTTCATCGATATTATCAGAAGCTATAATTAAACCCTCTAAAATATGTGCGCGTTCCTCAGCTTTTTTAAGCAAATACTGTGTGCGTCTAACCACAACCTCATGCCGATGCTCTACAAAATGATGAATCATATCTTTAAGATTCAACATTTGTGGACGACCTTTTACCAAGGCAATGTTGTTCACACTGAACGATGATTGCAACGCCGTGTATTTATACAACATATTAAGGACAATGTTTGGAATAGCATCGCGCTTTAAAATATATACGATGCGCATCCCTTTTCGGTCAGACTCATCGCGAATATTTGAAATTCCTTCAATTTTTTTATCATTAACTAACTCAGCGGTTTTCTTGATCATTTCCGCTTTATTGACTTGGTAAGGGATTTCAGTTACAATAATACATTCCCTTCCGTTGACCTCTTCAATTTCGGCTTTTGCGCGTACAACTACACGTCCACGACCGGTATGAAAGGCTTCTTTAACTCCCTCGTAACCATAAATTACGCCGCCGGTTGGAAAATCAGGAGCTTTGATGTGTTCCATCAAACCATCTACATCAATGTCTGAATTTTCAATGTATGCAACTGTGCCATCTACTACCTCAAAGAGGTTATGTGGCGGCATGTTTGTTGCCATCCCTACAGCAATTCCAGAAGCCCCATTAATAAGTAAGTTGGGGACTCGAGTGGGAAGAACGGTGGGTTCTTTTAGCGTATCATCAAAGTTAAGCTGATGGTCAACCGTGTCTTTTTCGATGTCTGCCATCATGTCTTCTGAGATTTTTTGAAGACGTGCCTCAGTGTAACGCATTGCAGCAGGGCTATCCCCATCAACAGAGCCAAAGTTTCCTTGTCCGTCAACCATCATGTAACGCAAGCTCCAAGATTGCGCCATACGTACCATCGTATCATAAACCGAGGTGTCGCCATGTGGGTGGTACTTACCCAAAACTTCTCCTACAATACGAGCAGATTTTTTATACGAAGAGTTTGCTTTTACACCCAACTCATGCATTCCAAACAATACGCGGCGATGCACAGGCTTAAGCCCATCCCTGACATCTGGCAGTGCACGTGACACAATGACCGACATGGAATAGTCGATGTATGCCGACTTCATTTCATCTTCAATGTTGATTGGAATCAACTTATCTTCTGTTGCCATTAAATGATTTATTTAGCGTTTTGACAGTATTGCTAAAATACGGATTCAACGAATGAATAATTGCAAAATTGATGCCGTTTTTCTTATGACTTATTAACATTTTGAATAAAAACCACTTCAGAAAATTTTGTTCAAAATTATTTGTAATTCTTTGATTTTTTTCGTCTATTCGTTATATGGCTTTACATATTTGGTTCAATTTTTGACCAACAAAACAAAAATTACTATGGACGATAATTTTTCACCCCGCGTAAAAGACGTCATCACGTACAGCAAAGAAGAGGCATTGCGCCTTGGGCATGACTTTATTGGAACCGAGCATCTTATGTTGGGTTTGCTTCGTGACGGAAATGGAAAAGCCATCTCCATTCTTAAAGCTTTGGAAATTGATTTGGATTACTTGCGTCGCAAGATCGAAATCTTAACTCCTGCAAATCCTACAAATGCTCCTGAGCCACAACACAAAACAAATTTGCACCTAACACGGCAAGCAGAACGGGCATTAAAAACAACTTTTTTAGAAGCAAAGCTATTTCAGAGTGGCTCCATTAATACGGCGCATTTGTTGTTGTGTATTTTAAGAAACGAAAACGATCCAACGACAAAAGTGTTGCACAAGCTCCAAGTGGATTACGAAACTGTTAAGGATCAGTTCAAATACATGTCTGTTGATACTGATGATGATTTCATAGACATGCCATCTGCAGACGCCTTTCCAGAAGACTCAGCAGCAGAAGAAGAAAGTCGTGGTCAGTCCTCATACGCTACCTCATCTGAAGATAAAAAAGGTAAAAAATCGAGCACACCTGTTTTAGATAATTTTGGTAGAGACCTCACCAAAATTGCCATTGAGGGAAACATGGACCCCGTGATTGGTAGAGAAAAAGAAATTGAACGTGTTTCGCAGATTCTAAGTCGTAGGAAGAAAAATAATCCGCTACTAATTGGTGAACCTGGAGTAGGTAAGTCTGCTATTGCAGAAGGCTTGGCACTTCGAATTATTCAAAAGAAAGTATCACGAGTACTCTATAACAAACGTGTCGTTACCTTAGACCTCGCTTCGCTTGTTGCGGGAACAAAATACCGAGGGCAGTTTGAAGAACGTATGAAAGCCGTCATGAACGAGCTTGAAAAAAACAGTAATATCATCTTATTTATTGATGAAATCCATACCATTGTTGGCGCAGGTGGTGCTACTGGAAGCCTTGATGCATCCAATATGTTTAAGCCTGCCCTAGCCCGTGGCGAAATTCAATGCATAGGTGCCACTACATTAGACGAGTATCGCCAAAACATTGAAAAAGATGGTGCACTTGAACGTCGTTTTCAAAAGGTTGTGGTTGACCCTACTACTGTTGATGAAACCATTGAAATTCTTCAAAACATTAAAGACAAATACGAGGCACACCACAATGTAAATTATACCGACGCTGCAATTGAGGCATGTGTTCGTCTTTCGGATAGGTACATAACCGATCGTTTCTTACCAGACAAGGCTATTGATGCCATGGATGAAGCTGGCTCAAGAGTGCACATCACCAATATGGAGGTGCCAGAAAAAATTGTTGCCATTGAGGATGAATTAGAGCGTGTTCGAGAACGAAAAAACACGGTGGTTAAACGTCAGAAATACGAGGAAGCCGCAAAGTTGCGAGATGACGAAAAAAAGTTAGAAAAAGATTTGCTTCTCGCACAAGAAGATTGGCAAGAGGAACAACGCCAAAATAGGGAAACAGTTACCGACAATCACATTGCAGATGTAGTGTCCATGATGACAGGCATTCCTGTACAGCGTGTTGCTGATGGGGAAAGCGAACGCTTGTCGATGCTAAATGAATTGATTCAAGGTAAAGTCATCGGACAAGAAAACGCTGTTGAAAAAGTTGCTAAAGCCATTCAGCGCAACCGCGCAGGACTAAAAAACCCAAACAAACCCATTGGTTCATTTATATTCTTAGGTCAAACAGGCGTTGGGAAAACACAACTTGCCAAAGTATTGGCTCAAGAACTTTTTGAAAGTGAAGCATCGCTTATCCGAATCGATATGAGCGAGTATATGGAGAAATTCTCTATTTCTAGACTCATTGGTGCACCTCCAGGATATGTGGGTTATGAAGAAGGTGGTCAACTCAGCGAAAAAGTGCGTAGGAAGCCATACTCAGTTGTATTATTAGATGAAATTGAAAAAGCACATCCAGACGTATTCAACATGCTTTTACAAGTTCTAGATGATGGTTATTTGACTGATTCTCTTGGCAGACGTGTTGATTTTAAAAATACCATAATCATTATGACTTCTAATGTCGGTGCAAGACAAGTAAAAGATTTTGGCTTGGGCGTTGGATTTGGAACTGCGGCTCAAAAATCTCAAGAAGATAAAAACATTCAAGGAGTAATTCAGAATGCGCTTAAGAAAACCTTTTCTCCCGAGTTTCTGAACCGAATTGATGATGTTGTTATCTTTAACACTTTAGACAAGGAAGACCTAAAAAAGATTATTGCACTTGAATTGGGTGCCTTGCAAAATCGTGTTAAAGAGCTTGGCTACTCTTTAGAATTAACCGATAGTGCAGTAAGCTTTTTGATAGACAATGGCTACGACAAGCAATATGGCGCACGTCCACTTGCGCGAGCCATACAGCGATATGTTGAAGACGAACTCGCAGGTGAAATAATCAGCAACAAGATATCAAGTGGTGCAAAAGCTACATTTGATTGGAACGGGGAAAGTGAGAAATTATCTCTTTCGATAGAGTCTGAAAGAAAATCTGCAAAACCTTAACAGTTTTTTTTCTTTTCATTAATTTTTTATTCGGAATTTTTACTTTCTTTTGCCGTTTAGATTTTTAAATGAAGACATTTGTAGGCTCTGAAGAATGGGTTTCTCTGAACGAACTCAATATCCCCTTTGTTAAAGCAAGGATTGATAGCGGAGCTAAGACCTCTAGCCTTCATGCCGTTAACATTCAGCCTTTTCAGGAAGACAATAAAACTTGGGTGAGCTTTGATGTCTTTCCTATTCAAAATGACGGTAAGCGTAAAATAAGCTGCAAAGCCTTGGTATTAGATAAACGCGTGGTTAAAAGCTCTAGCGGAGACAGAGAACACAGGTATGTTATACGTACTGAAATAGGTCTAAATGGTGAAATGTGGGACATTGAACTAACGCTTACTAATCGAGATTCTATGGGATATCGTATGCTTTTAGGGCGTCAAGCAATGATAGGGCGTATAATAGTTGATCCCGCTGAAAGTTTTATGGCTGGCGATGTAACAGATGAAACCATCATAAAATCGTATCAACAATTTAAAAAACCTAACGAAGGTCTTCGTATAGGACTCTTAGCATCAAATCAAAGCCTATACAGTAACAGGCGCATCATGGAAGCCGCCGAGCAGCGTGGACACGAAATTGAGTTTTACAACATTCGGCAGTGCTTTATGAAGCTTGATGCGAAAACACCACAAATTCACTACAGAGGAGGTAAGGCAATAGAACGTCTCGATGCTGTTATTCCACGAATTCGACCAGCTCAAACATTTTATGCATGTGCCCTTCTTAGACTTTTTGAAAGTTTGGGTGTGTTTTGTTTAAATAATTCGGAGTCTATTATCCAATCTCGAGATAAGCTATTTTCACTACAATTGCTTTTAAGTCAAGGAGTTCAAATCCCCACTACAGGTTTTGCTAGTTCTCCACTAGACACCAATGACTTAATTCAAATGGTAGGTGGTTCGCCATTAATCGTAAAGTTATTGGAAGGAACTCAAGGTAAAGGGGTCGTGTTAGCCGAAACAAAAAAAGCAGCAGAAAGTGTAATCAATGCTTTCAAGAGTTTAAATGCCAACATCTTGGTTCAAGAATTTATCAAAGAAGCAGATGGCAAGGATCTTCGATGTTTTGTCATTGATGGCAAGGTCGTAGCTGCAATGCAACGCTCTGCACCTCCAGGTGAATTTCGTGCTAATGTACATTTAGGGGGAACTACATCAATAATCCGTGCAACTGCTGAAGAGCGTAAGCTTGCCATTAAAGCCACAAAAGCCATGGGGCTACGAGTGGCAGGGGTTGACATTATTCGATCCTCAGCGGGACCTTTGGTTTTAGAGGTTAATTCCTCACCTGGTCTTGAGGGAATTGAAGCCGCCACACAAAAAGATATTGCACAGTTGATGATTAAATCGATAGAAAAACGGTGTAATTACATACCAAAAAAAGACTAAATCGCTCGTAAACTTAAGTCAATTATAGGCGCTGAATGTGTGATATATCCTAACGATATAAAGTCAACTCCTGATTCGGCGTAAGACACACAATTTTCTGGTGTGATATTTCCTGAGGCTTCTGTTGGAAGTGCACCGTCAATAAGCTTCACAGCACTTGTCAATTCATTGGGCGACATATTATCCAACAACACACGACTAATCCATTTGTGTTGCAAACAGATACCCACATCTTCAAGCGTGCGGGTTTCCACAATTACAGGAATTGGAGTGGGTAAACTATCCAAATAAGACTTTGTTTTTTTCAGAGCTTGGAGTAATCCACCACAAAAATCAACGTGATTGTCTTTTAACATAATAGCATCATACAAACCCATGCGATGATTTACACCACCACCAATAGCAACTGCCCATTTTTCAGCAATTCTAAAATTAGGTGTGGTTTTTCGGGTGTCCAACACCTTACAGGAAGTGTGAGCAATGGACTGTTGAATAAATTGAGTAACCGTGGCAATTCCACTCATGCGCTGCAAAGCATTAAGTAAAATCCGTTCTAGCGACAATATCTCTTGGGTATCGCCCTCTATGGTAAATAGGGTTTCTCCTTTTGAAAATACAGCACCGTCGAAAAAAAGTGGGGTAAGCTTGACATTTGGAGCGTGGCTAGCAAGAACCAATTCACAAAAATCTACACCTGCCAACACTCCTCCACCTTTGGCAACAAGTTTTGCTTTAGATTGATGCTTTGACGGAAAAATGGCTTTCGTTGTATGATCCCCTCCTGTGTTTAAATCCTCATGTATGGCTTGCTGAATGCAATGCAACAATGCTTTTTGATATGTTTCTGAGAATGACTTAGACATAATCTTCGTTAAAATAGACACCTTTGTTTTTAGGATATTTTTGAGCTTGCTTTATCATCAAATAAGCAACACTAACCAAATTTCTCAAAGTGGTTAATTGGGGAGTTAATTTGTTCTGTTGATACAACTTCATGGTGGCTAAATATACCTTATGCAATTCATCCTCTGCTTGCTGCAAACTTTTCCCAGATTTGATGATACCCACATTAGCACTCATGATTTGCTGAAGTGTTGAGCGAAGTTTTCTAATGCGCTCTGATTTTTGGTTTGACACGTTTTCTGTGCCTTTCCAATTTGGAATTTTATCAAAAAAATCATCTATCAATACGGGTTTAGCAAGTGCTTCGCAAGAATGCATGGCTGCACGAGTTGCAAACACCAATGCCTCAAGTAAGGAGTTAGATGCCAATCGATTAGCACCATGCAATCCGGTATGACTACATTCACCAATGGCGTAAAGTCCTGCCAAGTTGCTTTGACTGTATTCATTTACATCTATACCGCCACATATATAATGTGCCGCAGGAAGCACAGGGATATAATCTATGCTAATATCAATGCCCACTTTTAAGCAGTTTGATAAAATGGTTGGGAATTCTTGTTTTAGTTTTTCTTTTTTAATTTGCGTTGCGTCTAAATACACATGCGAAATGTCATGTTTCTTCATTTCGGTGTGAATGGCGCGTGACACAATATCGCGTGGTGCTAAGTCTAATCTATCATCGTAATGCTGCATAAACGCTTCACCACTTAGATTTCGTAATATGGCGCCAGCACCGCGAATTGCTTCGCTAATAAGAAACGTATTTCCATCAATTTTTGGAAAAAGAGCCGTGGGGTGAAACTGCACAAAGTGAAGATTTTCGATATGTACTTTCGCGCGATATGCTGCCCCTAGACCATCACCAGTAGCAGCTGTTGGATTGGTGGTGTGCGCATATACCTGTCCAGCACCGCCGGTAGAAAGCACAGTAAGTTGTGCGGTAATTTTCACAATCTCCTCATCTGATTTTGAAATAACGTAAGCTCCGTAGCAACGACCTTGTTTTGAGTTGGGAATATGGTGATCGGTGATAAGGTCAACCAAAGAGTGATTTTCAAAAAAAGTAATGTTTTCAAACGACCTTGCTTTAGCTATTAACGCATTTTGGATATGCAATCCAGATTGATCTTTATAGTGAACGATACGTTCAGCCGAATGTCCTCCTTCTTTACCCAAATGCAATTTTTTTCCTTTGGTATCAAACTGCGCGCCCCACTCCATCAATTCTTTAACACGTGCAGGACCTTCTCTAACCACAAAATCAACCACATTTTCATTTGATGTGTATGCGCTTGCTTCCATAGTATCTTGCACATGGTCTTCGTAGGAATCTTTAATAAAGTTGGAAACTACTGCTATACCCCCTTGCGCATATTTAGTATTGCTTTCTAACAAGTCACGCTTTGAAATCATAATGATTTTTGCCTTTGGAGACATTTCGGCAAGCCGAACAGCATAGCTCAATCCTGCAATTCCAGTTCCAATAACCAATACATCTGCGTGCATTTTACGAAAGTTCTAACATGCGATCTATGGGAGACTTAGCTGCTTTTATAAGTGCGGCATCAAGCTCAATTTCGGGCAACTCGTGTACCAAGCATAAATACAGTTTTTCAAGTGTATTAAGCTTCATAAAAGCGCATTCGCTACAAGCGCAGGTATCATCTGAAACAGGAGCGGGAATAAACGTTTTTTGAGGTGCACGTTTTTTCATTTCATGCAAAATACCGGCTTCGGTAGCTACAATAAAGGTTTGTGCATTGTCTTGTTGTACAAAATTTAACAAACCAGAAGTGCTACCAATATAATGCGCAATATCAAGAACTTGCGACTCACTTTCAGGGTGGGCAATAAACTTCGCATCGGGATGTTGCTGTGCAAGGGTAACGATTTTATCAAATGAAAACGCCTCGTGGACAATACAAGAACCGTCCCATAAAATCATGTCTCTACCTGTTTCCTTAATCAAATAACGTCCTAAATTCTTATCTGGTGCAAAAATAATAGGCTGATCTTTCGGAATACTTTCAATAATCTTTACAGCGTTGCTTGACGTACAAACAATGTCACTTAATGCCTTAATTTCAGCAGAACAATTGATATAGGTTACCACAATAGCATTGGGGTGTTGCGCCCTAAAGGCAGCAAAATCATTTGGAGGACAAGAATCTGCCAATGAGCAACCTGCATTTAAGTCAGGTAATAAAACTTTTTTGGTAGGATTAATAATTTTGGCGGTTTCAGCCATAAAGTGCACGCCAGCAAAAACAATGACATCGGCGTCAACCGTAGCAGCTGCTTTAGCTAAATAAAGGCTGTCGCCTAAAAAATCTGCCAAATCTTGAATTGCGTCTTCTTGATAATAGTGCGCCAACAAAACGGCATTTTTCTCTTTCTTTAATCTAATAATCTCGTCAGCTAGATTGATATCTTTTGGAACAGGAGCATCAACAAAACCTTTTCGATAAAGTACATTTGTATCTATTTGCGGCATAGCAGAAGCAATTCTTTTTTCAAATTTCGTAAAAACCATGCAATTTCCCTAACAATGTGCTTTTTATCGTCCACTTTTTATCGAATATAAAACTTGTCCTGTACGATAACAAACAAAAAATCAATAATAACTCTTAATTAGATTTAATCGGTTATTTTTGTAGCGTTTTTTCTGAATCAATAGAGATGATAGTTTTAAAATTTGGTGGTTCGTCGGTTGCAAACGCATCACAGATTCGTCAAGTGCTAAGCATATTGGCTGCGCAAGACAAACCTATGGCGGTGGTCGTTTCTGCGCTTGGTGGCGTTACAGACGATTTACACGCCCTTGGCAAATTAGCTGCTAAAGGAGATATTGCCTACACTGACCGCCTTAAGGAAGTAGAGTCAAGACATATCAACCTTGTGCAAGAGCTAATACCTGTGGCCAAACAAAGCGCTGTTTTAAGTGCTACGAAGCAAATGCTTAATCAGCTCGAAACCATTCTGGAGGGGGTTCACATGATTCGGGAGCTATCGCCAAAAACTCAAGATACATTGTTAAGTTTTGGAGAACTCTTATCTCATAAGATTATTGCCCACGCTGCGCAAGCTAAAGGACTTGATGCGGTGGCAAAAAATGCGCAAGAACTGGTTGTGACTAAACAATCATTAGGAAGAACACTCGTAGATTACCCTTCAACTAACGCAAACATTACTAGATTTTTTGACAATAACAGAAATAAAATAGTAGTGTTACCTGGATTTGTGGCAAAAGATGTCAATGGGGTGGTTACAACCCTAGGTCGTGGGGGCTCAGACCTTACGGCATCTATTATTGCATGTGCCGTTCAAGCGGAGTATTTAGAAATTTGGACAGATGTAAGTGGCATGTACACAGCGCATCCAGCCATTGTGAAACAAGCAAAGGCCATTCCTGAAATTTCGTACCAAGAAGCCATGGAGCTTTCGCATTTTGGCGCAAAAGTTATATATCCGCCAACACTTCAACCTATAACGGAAAAGAAAATTCCAGTTTATATTAAAAACACATTTAAGCCTGAAGACTCAGGCACGTTAATCACACACACTACCGAAGCTGAAACCGTAGTGCGTGGGATTAGTCATATTAATGACATTGCGTTACTTACACTTGAAGGTAGTGGTATGATTGGCGTTCCAGGTTATTCGCAAAAATTGCTTACCGTTTTGGCGCAACATCATATTAATGTTGTTATGATAACACAAGCATCATCCGAGCACTCTATATGTTTAGGAATTGATGCAAGTGCAGCCGATTTTGCAAAGCAAACCATTGATGAAGAGTTTGCTCTAGACATTGAAACCAACAAAATCAATCCTATTCGCCTAGAGAAAGATTTGTCTATTGTGGCACTTGTTGGTGAGAATATGAAAAACCATCAAGGAATTAGCGGAAACATGTTTCGTGCTTTAGGAAACAACAACGTAAACGTAAAAGCCATTGCTCAAGGGGCATCTGAGAAAAACATTACTGCGGTAATTAACAGCAGCGATATCAAAAAAGCGCTCAACACCTTACACGAGGCATTTTTCGAGGAACAAATCAAAAAGCTTCACTTGTTTGTGACGGGAATTGGCAATGTAGGAAGCAAATTCTTAGAGCAGGTTCAGCAACAACATGATTTTCTAAAAGAACGTTTTAAACTCAATTTGAGCGTAGTTGGTATTTCCAACTCGCGTAAAATGCTTTTTGACCCGAGTGGTATTGATTTATCAAACTGGAAAACACTTCTTGAAGCTGGTGAAACTGCTAGTAAAGAAGTCTTTTTTGAAAAAACAAAAGGGATAAATATGCGGAACGCCATTTTTGTGGACAATACTGCTAATCCTGATATTGCCGGCACATACGCTAATTACCTGAAAAACAACATTGGAGTGGTAACGTGTAACAAAATTGCATGCGCGGATGAATTTGTAAATTACCAAAGCTTGAAGAAGTTGTCTCGCAAATACAATGCACCGTTTTTGTTTGAAACCAATGTGGGTGCAGGATTGCCCATTATTGATACGCTAAATCATCTCATCGCATCTGGAGATCGTGTACGCAGTATTCAGGCGGTACTTTCGGGGAGTTTAAACTTTGTGTTTAATTCTTTTGATGACTCTACCACGTTCCGAAAGGTTGTGGAACAAGCCATGAAAGAAGGCTATACAGAGCCAGACCCTAAAATTGATTTAAGTGGAATTGATGTAGCGCGTAAGATTTTGATTTTGGCACGTGAAAGTGGAAATGTTCTCGAACTTTCTGATATCGAAAACAAATCTTTCTTACCACAAGCCTGTTTAGACACCAAAACTAACGAGGACTTTTTAAAAAGTTTGGATGCGCATAAAACGCATTTTAACGAGTTATATGCTGCAGCCAAAAAGAATAATG
>JAFMFL010000081.1 GCA_017856205.1 Flavobacteriaceae bacterium | reverse complement strand
GTCCAATATTACCAAAAAAGTAAATGGGTTTTTGTAAAAATTTTCGTTGAAATAAGATGAGCAACAAGTCGTTGACCACCTTAAAGGTTCTGCCCAGTCCATACTTAGAAACCCCAAATTGCCGAGCATGATGACGCACAGGAACCTCCGTAATTCTGGCACCGTCCAAAAATGCCGCCAAATTAATAAAGCGATGCATTTCGCCATATAAGTTTAGGTTTTTGGCGGTTTCTTTGGTGAACACTTTAAGCGCACACCCCTGATCTTGAATGTTGAGTTTGGTGCTGCTGCGAATAATCAAATTGGCAATTCTAGAGGGAATGGTTTTGAGTTTCGAGTCTTTTCGCTTTTGACGAATACCAGTAACCACATCCCAGTCTTCATCCATTAATTTGTCAAGCATTGCAGGAATATCATCAGGGTCGTTTTGCAGGTCGCCGTCTAGGGTAACCACATATTCCCCTTGTGCCACATCAAAACCAGCTGCCATGGCAAGGCTTTGCCCGTAATTTTTTTTCAGTTCAACCAAAACTACATTTGGATGATTCATTTTTTTAATGGCTTCTCGCGTACCATCGGTTGAGCAATCATCTATATATATCAGTTCAAACGTATATCCGTTGAGTGCCGAACTGATGCGGTCTGTGAGTAAGGGGATATTTTCCTCCTCATTAAAGACAGGAACAACAAGTGAAAGTAAAGCGGTTGTATTCGACATTTATGCGCTATTTTTACAAAGGTACTAAGAACCCAACGAGTTGATGAAATTCTCAATCGAAAACAACCAAAAAGCTTGGATTTTTGCTGTCTTAGCGGCGGCAATTGTGAGTTTTACCTTTCTCAATGCGTATCCCATTAGCATTTTGGACGAAGCCAAAAATGCCGAGGCTGCCAGAGAAATGTGGGTAAGTGGAAACTATTGGGTACCTACATTTAACGGAGAACTCCGAACCGATAAACCTCCGCTACACTATTATTTTATGTTATTGGGGTTCAAATTGTTTGGAACAACCGTTTTGGGGGCTCGGTTTTTTTCGGCAATAATGGGTTTTGTTATGCTTTTGGCTACGTTTGGTTTTGCCCGCCGGCATTTAGGAAAGGACGTAGCACAAACCACCCTATTGATTTTGGTAGGGTCATTTTTCTTTATGCAAGAGTTTCACCTTGCCGTCCCAGACCCCTATTTGATTGCATTTGTAACCCTTGGATTATTTAGTTTTTATCATTTTTATGAAACCAAAAAGTCCCTTTATTTGGTGTTATTCTATTTCTTTTTGGGGTTGGGCGTATTGAGTAAAGGGCCTGTTGCCATTGCCCTTCCGGGGCTTTCGGTGGGATTGTTTTTGGTGTTACAAAAAGAGCTCAAAAACACCTTTCGTTATTATCCTGTTTTGGGGCTTTTGGGCATTGCGCTGTTGGTCGTCCCGTGGTTTTGGCAGGTACACCTAAAAACAAACGGCCTTTGGACGCAAGGTTTCTTTTTTGATCATAACATCAATAGGTTTTCAGCACCAATGGAAGGGCACGGCGGTAGCTTTTTGGTGACTTGGGGATTTGTGTTGTTGGGCTTATTGCCCTTTTCATTTTTTATCCCGCAAGCTTTTCGCCATGCGTGGCACAAGCGCACAAATCCTGTCTTGGTTTTTGCGTCTTGTGTAGCAGCGGTATTCATTTTGTTTTTTAGCATTTCGTCCACCAAATTGCCTAATTACACCATGCCGGGTTATGCCTTTTTAGCATTTCTGTTAGGGGCATTTTTTACCAAAAAAATAGAAGTAGGATTTTCGCGATGGGACATCATAAGCGTGGTGCTGTTAACCCTTTTAGGCTTGGCATTGCCTGTAGCCGCATACATTGGAATGCAGCAAGAAGCAACGCTGGTGTCGTTAAGTCATCTGGCATTTGGATTAGCACCCACAGCTATTGGCACCTTAATGGGATTCGTGTTTTATTTCCAAAAAAAAATCACTGCATTTTTACTGACGACCGCTTTTTCGTGGGGCATATTGCTTTTTATACTGCATGGTTATTTATATCCTAATTTAACCCCTGTGCTGCCCACAACTGCCGTGGCGGAGGTGCTGCCTAAGGATACGAGTATTGTGGTGTATAAGCGAATGGACGCTGCTTTTCCGTTTAATTATCAACAGACTTTTGAGGTCATTGACAACATTAACGATGCAACTAACTTGCATGGTTTTTACCTGCTGACCAATCATCCCGAAGGGCAAGATTTGGGTCAATTGCCAAATATTGAGCTCGTGATACGCCGAAAGGCACTTTTTGAAAACCACACCACGGTACTGTATCGTATTAAATAAATAAATATCTTTAGACAAATAATAACTATATGGCAACTTACGAATGTAATCAGTGCGGCATGTCGGTAAACGCTTCATGTGCAAAATGTGATGTCCCCTTAGAAAACGGCTACTTACGTTTAGATGATGGCTCAGAAGTGCAAATCTCACAATGCCCTTCTTGTGAGGGTAAAATCAAATCGCCGCAATGTTGTGGTGCCGATATGAGCTGTGAGCTGTAATGACGCGCTACACTGTTGAAACCTTTGCTGATGCGTTAGGGAGTGCACATTCCGATTGGAGGTGGCAATCCGATGCGCTTAAAGCCACTTTTATTTTTCCCGACTTTAAAGCTGCTTTTGCCTTTATGACACAGGTAGCAGTAGTGGCGGAACGCTTGCACCATCATCCCGATTGGCAAAACAGTTTTAACAAGGTCAGCATTTCATTACGTACCCACGACCAAAATGCCGTTACTGACCTTGATATCAATCTCGCCAAAGAAATAAGTGCCTTAGCAAAAAATTGAATTTACACTAAAGTCAAACAAAATGGTTTAACGCTTTTAGTGTTCAAGCTCACCTAAACATTTTACGATATGTTAATCTAAATAGTTTCCTTTTTACAGATTAGCAATAGGTGATTGGCTTTATTACCATGTAGATATATTGTAGAGATTTTAATTCTGATTTTGATAATCCACTTGCATACATTTGAAAAAATTAAAATTATGAAACATATATACTTATTAATTACAACATTGTTTTTTGGTAGTGTTGTATTTTCTCAAACCACTGTCACTATTGATCCTGCTGCATCTTGGGCTGGATATATGAATGTATTCAACAATAACAGTGGTGCTCAAGGAGGTTATATCTTTGGTCAACCTTGGGGTGTAACTGCTCTCAAAACAACTATTACTCCAGCAGGTGACGCTACATATGCTGATGGAGCCATTACTCTTCAACCCAATTTTAATGCTTATGCTGATGCTGTAACTGGAGGTGTTCAAGCTGATATTGATTATTGGACTGATGGTGCTGGTGGCGGTAATAAATTCTTGGAAGCAAGTACCCTGTTTGACTATTCTACCAATTTTACTGAAGGATCATTAACCTTTAATGGTACTGTGGCATCAAATACAATTTCTTCTGAATACACAGTTGTTGCTTATATTAAAACGCTTGACCCTAATGCTGGTTATGCTACTGTCATTAATCAATCAGTAACTTTGGGTGCAACAGGAACTAACTTTGCTGTTTCTGCAAATGATATTAATTCATCTCATATATTGCAAATCGGATTTACGGTAAGCGGATTAAATGCTAACCCTGATGATGAAGAAACTCTAGGAAAGGTTATTATTACTCCTGATACAGCAGCGGATGTTGCAACCGCAGATCCTGCTGCATCTTGGGCTGGATATATGAATGTATTCAACAATAACAGTGGTGCTCAAGGAGGTTATATCTTTGGTCAACCTTGGGGTGTAACTGCTCTCAAAACAACTATTACTCCAGCAGGTGACGCTACATATGCTGATGGAGCCATTACTCTTCAACCCAATTTTAATGCTTATGCTGATGCTGTAACTGGAGGTGTTCAAGCTGATATTGATTATTGGACTGATGGTGCTGGTGGCGGTAATAAATTCTTGGAAGCAAGTACCCTGTTTGACTATTCTACCAATTTTACTGAAGGATCATTAACCTTTAATGGTACTGTGGCATCAAATACAATTTCTTCTGAATACACAGTTGTTGCTTATATTAAAACGCTTGACCCTAATGCTGGTTATGCTACTGTCATTAATCAATCAGTAACTTTGGGTGCAACAGGAACTAACTTTGCTGTTTCTGCAAATGATATTAATTCATCTCATATATTGCAAATCGGATTTACGGTAAGCGGATTAAATGCTAACCCTGATGATGAAGAAACTCTAGGAAAGGTTGTCGTTTCACCCAATACAACGGTTCTTAGTGTTAAGGAATATAATAACATTGACATTATGGTATACCCTAACCCGGTACAAAACACGCTTAACGTAAGCGCAGCTGCTAGCGTAGATAGCGTAAGCATCTTTGATATTTCAGGTCGTGAAGTACTACGTGCTACGCCAAACGCTGCTGCGTTTAGCTTAGATGTAGCTACCCTAAACAAAGGTCTTTACCTTGTTTCACTAAAAGCTGGTGACCAAGAGATGACAACTAAGTTAGTGAAGTAATCATACAACCACGTTTACTAACTATATTAAAACCCCGCCAAATGGCGGGGTTTTTTAATTAAGCAAACTCTTGCTGTGCTTTCCTAAAATTGTCTATGGCCACAAAGTAGTCGGGATCTTCCAAGACATTAACATCACAAATTTTTTCTGCTTTTTTGATGAGCTTTACACAGTCGGAAGACAAATGACGCAAATGGATATTCTTTCCGTTTTTGAGGTAGCGTTCAGTGAGTTTGTTTATGCATTCAATAGCAGACTGATCTACAATGCGTGATTCTTTAAAATCAACAACCACCTCGTCTGGGTCATTTTGCACATCAAACTTGCTGTTAAACAATTCAATAGAACCAAAAAATAAGGGTCCGTAAATTTCGTAGTGCTTTACACCATGTTCATCAACACGCTTGCGCGCGCGAATACGCTTGGCGTTTTCCCATGCAAATACCAAGGACGAAACGATTACTCCAGACAAAACAGCAACCGCAAGATCGAAAATCACGGTAAGAACCATCACGATTAAGATCACAATAACATCAGGTTTCGGTACTTTATTAACCACTTTAAAGGTACTCCAGGCAAAGGTCCCAATTACAACCATGAACATCACCCCTACCAGTGCAGCAATGGGAACCTGTTCAATTAAATTGGAGCCAAACAAAATAAAGCCGAGTAAGGCAAGCGCTGCAGTTATTCCAGATAGTCTTCCTCTACCCCCAGATTTGATGTTAATAATGCTCTGGCCGATCATTGCACAGCCTCCCATCCCTCCAAAGAAACCGTTGATTGTATTTGCAGCTCCTTGGGCAATGCATTCCCGATTTCCATTGCCGTGAGAGTCGGTAAGTTCGTCTATGAGATTTAAGGTCATTAACGACTCAATTAATCCAATTGCCGCCAAGATAAAGGCATAGGGTAAGATAAATTGAAAGGTTTCTAGAGTAAACGCTACTGTAGGGAAGTGAAACATGGGCAAACCTGCTTGAATACCATCTCCTCCGTTGGATTGAATAAAAGATCGAACGGTCTCGGTTTCCACTCCACCAAAAATCACAATCACGGAAACAACGACGATGGCAGTTAAAGCAG
>JAFMFL010000080.1 GCA_017856205.1 Flavobacteriaceae bacterium | reverse complement strand
AAAAGAATTGGAACAGTTTTTTGATAAAAAAATACACCTCGAACTCTTTGTGAAAGTAAATAAAGATTGGCGCTCAAACCCCAATGCGCTTAAACGTTTTGGTTATTGACCCCGGTCTAAGTTACCTTTGTAAAAATCTATCATGAGAAATCTAGTAGCTATTGTTGGCAGACCGAATGTGGGGAAATCCACATTATTTAATCGTTTGGTGCAGCGTAGAGAAGCTATTGTTGATCCAACAAGCGGCGTTACGCGCGACAGGCATTATGGTAAATCGGACTGGAACGGTCACGAATTTACACTCATAGACACAGGTGGTTATGTGGTGGGTGGAGACGACGCTTACGAAAAAGAAATTGACCAACAGGTTGAAATTGCCATTGCTGAAGCTGATGCTATCCTTTTTTTGGTAGATGTTGAAACAGGTGCTAACCTAATGGACGAGGAAGTTGCCAAATTGCTTCGAAAATCTGATAAGCCCGTTTTTTTGGTTGTGAATAAGGTAGATAATGCACTTCGCGTGCCCGCAACAGTGGAGTTTTACTCGTTGGGAATGGATAATTTGTATCACATTTCCGCCATGAATGGTGGCGGAACAGGTGAGTTGCTAGATGCGTTGGTTGACGCCCTTCCGCAACAAACTTCCAATATGCCTGAGGATCTTCCCCGATTTGCGGTGGTGGGGAGACCCAATGCTGGAAAATCTTCCTTTGTAAATGCCCTTATCGGGGAGCCTAGAAACATTGTAAAAGATGAAGCGGGTACCACTCGCGATAGTATTGATACCATGTATAACCGTTTTGGATTTGAATTTTGTTTGGTAGATACCGCTGGAATCCGACGAAAAGCAAAGGTAAAAGCAAACATAGAATTTTATTCCGTTATGCGCGCCTTGCGCTCCATTGAGTATTCAGATGTGTGTATGCTTGTTTATGACGCTACACGTGGTTTTGACTCACAAGTAAAAAATATCTTTTGGTTAGCTGCTCGCAACCATAAAGGTGTAGTTATTTTGGTAAATAAGTGGGATTTGATTGACAAAAACACCCAAAGCTCCAAACAAGTTGAGGAACAAATCAAAGCCGAAATAGCCCCTTTCGTGGATGTGCCTATTGTTTTTATCTCATCACTTACAAAACAACGTGTTTTCAAGGCAATTGAAACAGCCGTTGATGTGTATAAAAGACGCTCGCAGCGTATTCCCACTCGGAAATTAAATGACTTCATTCTACCCATTATAGAAAAAAATCCACCTCCAGCACTTAAAGGAAAATATGTCAAAATTAAATTTGCTACGCAACTGCATTCTGCCCATCCACAATTTGCATTTTTTTGCAACCTGCCGCAGTATGTAAAAGATCCCTACAAGCGTTTTTTGGAAAACAAACTCCGCGCCGAATACAACTTTAATGGCGTTACCATAGATATTTTTATTCGAAAAAAATAAGCACAACATGCTGTGCTTTTCTCACTTTGAACTAGGTTAGTTCGAGTGATCCGCCTTAGACGGATTGTATCGAGAACTTATGTTTGACGAATTTCTAAAACAGTTCTTTGGGTTATAACTCAGCCCTTATCCGCAGCAGTTCTTGACGTATTTTTTGCAGTTTTTTGAGTATCTCTAAGTTTCCTTTACTTCCTTTTGCCAACTGTTTTTTAGCCCCCTCAAGCGTAAAACCACGTTCCTTAACCAAAGAGTAAATCAATTCAAACTTTTCTATGTCTTTTGCAGAAAATTTTCGTGTCCCGCTTTGTGTTTTTTTTGGACTTATGATTTGAAATTCCTTTTCCCAAAAACGAATAAGCGATGGTTTTACCTCAAATGCATCGGCTACTTCGCCAATACTATAATAAAGTTTTTCGGGCAGTTGATGTCGCATTAGTCAAGCGATTGATTCTCTCGGTTGGCAGCTTCCAACATCGCTTCAAACTCTTCAGGATTTAAATCACCTGAGTAGAAATTAATGGGATTTACAGCGCTACCGTCTTTATGTACTTCATAGTGTAAATGTGGAGCCTGCGAACGTCCAGTGTTACCCACATAGCCAATAATATCCCCTCGCTTTACACGTTGCCCTCGCTTTACGTTGTAACTACTTAGGTGTGCATAGAGTGTTGTATAGCCAAAGCCGTGATCTATTCTGATATGCCTACCATAACCCGACGAACGATTATCTGCGCGCTTTACAACGCCATCACTCGTCGCATAAATGGGTGTTCCACGCGGTGCGGTAAAGTCCATTCCTTTGTGGCGTCTACGTGCTTTTGTAAACGGATCAGTGCGCCAGCCATAGCCAGATGCCATACGTGTTAAATTGTCGTTTGCAATGGGTTGTATCGATGGAATCGCTGCTAAAAGTTTCTCTTTGTCTAGCGCTAATCGCTGTACTTCGTCAAAAGACTTGGACTGCACAACCATTTGTTTGGACAAAACATCAAGTCGTTTTGTGGTGCTAATGATTATGTCAGAATTGGCAAAGCCCTCTAAGTTTTTATATCTGTTGGCACCGCCAAAACCCGCTTTGCGGACATCTTCTGATATGGGGTTAGCTTCAAAAACAACCCTGTAAATTTGATTGTCACGCTCTTGTAAATGATCCAAAACTTCTTCTACTTGCGTCATTTTACGTTGCAGTTGCTCGTAGTTCAACTTGTAGTTATCCAGTTCGCGAGCTTGTGAAATTTCAGTTGGAGTGCTCAGCAAGGGGGTAGATAGCAAAAACAGCATAAAGCCCACACCAAACAAGGCAGCTGCAGCCACAAATGCCAATACATTGCGTACTTTTCGTCGGTTTTTTACCTCAATCTTTCTGTACGAAAGACTCTCTTGATCGTAGTAATACTTAACCTTTGCCATTCAGTAAAATGTACTATTTTTACTCCGTCGATATGAGTATCCAACAAAGATACATAATTCAGACCAACCATTAAACGGTTTCATGAAAGCACAACAAATCCGAGCGCAATTTTTAGACTTTTTCGCTGCTAAAAACCACAAAATTGTTCCTTCTGCACCTATGGTAATGAAGGATGACCCTACACTGATGTTTACCAACGCTGGTATGAATCAGTTTAAAGAATATTTTTTGGGAAACAAAAAAGCGAAAGACACCCGTGTTGCAGATACCCAAAAATGCCTTAGAGTTTCGGGCAAACACAACGATTTGGAAGAGGTCGGAAAAGACACCTATCACCACACCATGTTTGAGATGCTTGGTAACTGGAGTTTTGGTGATTACTTTAAAAAGGAGGCCATCGCTTATGCGTGGGAATTCCTTACCGAAGTGATGAATATCGATAAAAATGACTTGTATGTTACTGTCTTTGAGGGTGATGATTCAGAAGGGTTAGAAACCGACAATGAAGCCATTTCGTTTTGGAAAGCGCATATTGCTCCTGAGCGTATTTTGATGGGATCCAAAAAAGATAACTTTTGGGAAATGGGCGATCAAGGGCCTTGCGGTCCCTGTTCCGAAATTCACGTTGACATTAGAAGCGCTGAAGAAAAAGCAAAGATTTCGGGGGCTGAACTTGTCAACCAAGACCACCCTCAAGTAGTAGAGGTTTGGAATTTGGTTTTTATTGAATTTAATCGAAAAGCAAACGGTACGCTTGAAAAATTACCTGAACAACATGTAGATACGGGTATGGGCTTTGAGCGTTTGTGTATGGTTGTTCAAGGCGTGCAATCCAATTATGATACCGATGTATTTACACCGCTTATTCGTGAAATTGAAACTCGCACAGCTTCCACTTACGGTAAAAGTGAAGAAATCGATATTGCCATTCGTGTAATTGCAGACCATCTTAGAGCGGTTTCGTTTTCTATTGCCGACGGGCAACTTCCGTCTAATAACGGAGCGGGCTATGTCATTCGGCGGATTTTACGACGTGCTATTCGCTACGGTTATACCTTTTTGCATCAAAAAGAGCCATTCATTTTTGCCTTAGTAGAAACGCTAATTCGCCAAATGGGCACTGCTTTTCCAGAACTGAAAGCACAGCAAAACTTAATTCAAAATGTGATAAAAGAGGAGGAGCAATCGTTCCTAAAAACTCTTGCACAAGGCTTGGTGTTATTGCAACAACTGATTGCGACCAACAAAGGAAAAGAACTTTCAGGAGCAAAGGCTTTTGAGCTTTACGACACCTTTGGTTTCCCTGTTGACCTTACGGCACTTATCCTTTCGGAACACGGCATGACGCTTAATGAATCGGATTTTAATGCCGAAATGGAACAACAAAAAGCACGTTCACGCGCTGCAGCGCAAGTTGAAACCGAAGATTGGATTGAGCTTAGAAGCGATAAAGAGGAGGAATTTGTAGGTTATGATACGCTCAAAGCTCCCGTTCGCCTTGTGCGCTACCGAAAAATAACCACCAAAAGTGGCACTTCCTTTCAGTTGGTGTTTAATCTCACGCCATTTTACCCAGAAGGAGGTGGGCAAGTTGGCGATAAAGGTTACTTGGAGGCACCAAACGGAAACGTGACTTACATCACTGACACTAAGCGAGAAAATAATTTGATTATTCATGTAGTTAACCAACTCCCGGCAGATTTAAATGCTACGTTTACTGCGGTGGTAGATGCTCAAAAACGCGCTGCTACGGCAAGCAATCACACGGCTACACACTTGTTACATCAAGGTCTTCGTTCGATTTTGGGAGACCACGTTACTCAAAAAGGCTCTATGGTACGTTCGGGATATTTGCGTTTTGATTTTTCGCACTTTGCCAAACTTACACAAGATGAACTCACATCCGTTGAAGCATTTGTCAATGCGAGGATTCTAGAGCAAATCCATTTAGAAGAACACCGAAACATGCCTTTCCAACAGGCTATAGATAGTGGAGCTTTGGCGTTGTTTGGTGAAAAATACGGCGATACGGTTCGTACCATTCGCTTTGGCGAATCAATGGAATTGTGCGGGGGAACACACGTTGCCAATACGGCAGAACTTTGGCACTTTACCATTACTGCTGAGTCGGCGGTGGCATCTGGCATTCGGCGTATTGAAGCCGTTACGGCTGATGAAGCCAAAAAATTGGTTTACGACCAAGCTGCTATGGTTGACGCGCTAAAAGCGCAATTAAAAAATCCAAAAAATGTGCTGGAGTCGGTTCAGGCACTACAAGACGATAATGCTAAACTACGTAAAGAAATAGAGCAGTTGAACAAGCACTTAGTAAAGCAGTTGATTGCGCAATTGGAAACCCGTATTTCTGTTGACAATGGTATTTCCTGCTTATTTGAAGAAGTTGATTTGGATGCAGCCAGCATGAAAGATGCATTGTTCCAATTAGGGCAAAATCGTGATAATTTTGTTGCTGTTTTGGCAAGTCGTAAAAACAACAAGCCAATCTTGTCATGTTACGTCTCTAAGGAACTTGCCCAAAAGGGTGAGATAAACGCCAACGCCATAATCAAGGAAATTGGCACTCATATTCAAGGGGGTGGGGGCGGACAACCGTTTTTTGCTACGGCTGGCGGTAAAAACCCCAATGGTATTGCCAATGCCTTAGCGGCTGCTAAAGAGTTGGTTTTAAAATAAACTATTAACTTATAACCAATAATTTATTCACTACCCCCAGGCGGATAGGCAGCTAAAATTTCAGCCACAAACGCACTTATGCGTTCTTCACGTTCTTGAGGTGAGCCTTTACTCAAACTTCCCGTGCCTTTGCCTT
>JAFMFL010000014.1 GCA_017856205.1 Flavobacteriaceae bacterium | reverse complement strand
AATGCCATCGAAGTATTTTTGCTCAATAAGTTTACAACCACAGAAGAACTTCACGACATGCTCATTCCCTTAAAAAATGGTGAGGATGTTGGTCTAATTACCGATGCAGGCTGTCCAGGTATTGCAGATCCAGGTTCAGATTTAGTAGCACTTGCACATCAACATAACATCCGTGTAACACCACTTGTGGGGCCCTCGTCCATCTTATTAGCCGTAATGGCATCTGGACTTAACGGACAATCTTTTGCTTTCAATGGCTATTTACCCATTGACAAAGCCGAGCGCAAAAATGCTATCAAACAGTTTGAGAAAAAATCAACAGAACTCCAACAAACGCAAGTGTTTATTGAAACGCCTTACCGAAACAATCCATTATTGGAAGAATTAAGCAAAAGTTTACGTCCTAACACAAGGCTTAGCATTGCATGTGATATCACGCTACCAACTGAGTTTATTCGTACCCAAACCGCAGCGGAATGGATAAGCAATACTGAAGATTTTACTCGTCGTCCAGCGGTTTTTTCTTTTTTAGCGTCTTAGCGATAGATGTTACGCTGACTAAGCCAAGCAGTATATTTTTTTTTGTTTTTGTTGTGCTGACTTAAAGTGCTAGCAAAAAGGTGATATCCTGTGCGCTCTGGATCAACAACAAAATAGAGGTAATTGTGTTTTTCAGGGAATAGCACCGCATCAATAGCACTCACATCAGGCATTGTTATTGGTCCAGGTGGAATCCCTCTAGTTCTATATGTATTGTAGGGCGATTTAATTTTTAAATCCTTGTAGAGCACCCTATGGATATCCAAATCAAAATCGTTTGCTTTTCGCCTTAGCGCATAAATAACGGTTGGATCGGCTTGTAGGCGCATACGCTTTCGAATACGGTTAAGGTAAACTCCCGCTATTGTGGGACGCTCATTTACCCGATACGACTCCAATTGCACGATGGCTGCCAACGCAATGACTTCGGTGCGATCGAGGTTCATGCTTTTTCGTGCTTCCTCGCGTTTTGGTGTCCAAAAACGATTGTACTCCAACAACATTCTGTCGCGAAACTGTTCTGCATTGGTATTCCAAAAGAATTCATATGTGTTTGGAACACAGATAGAAAACACATTTTCTGCAGAAAACCCGTTTTCTTGTAAAAAAGCGGTGTCATAAAACGTATTTACAATAGCAGAACTATCCGCTTCTATTTTTTTACTTACAAATCCCGCCAAATGCATCAACGTCATTTGATTGTTAAACGTCAGCTTTAACGGTTTGTTCTGGGAACGTAAACGATTGATCATTTCGTTGTTGTTCATCCCAAAATCCAACACAAAACGACCCGGCACAGGGCTATACCCTTTCCGTATAGCTGCTTGTTGGAATAAGTCAATCCGTTTTACCACTTTGGTAAGCGAATCGTATGCAGCCCTTTGGACATTTTCGGAAGGAATTAACAACTCTTTTGTTGGTGTGTCAAATGCCGTGTTTTTAGCAAAAAACACCTTGTAGAAGTGCGTTACAAAAATTACACCTATAACTAACCCGATTAGAGCGATGGCAACTAAAATTCGTTGTTTCATGTTTAGTTGATTTCCCAATTACCTGTAAATACTGGTGTTGCAGGTCCTTGCAAAACGATAGATTCATATCCGTTGGCTGTAGGAAAAAAAGAGACATTTAGATTACCACCACAGGTCTGAATTTGAATTTTCTCTGCGGTTGTTTTTTCGCTTATGTGGGCTGCCAATGCTGCTGCTGTAACTCCTGTTCCGCACGAAAGCGTTTCCGCTTCTACACCCCGTTCATATGTTCTTACATGTAGGGTGTTTTCATCTATTAGTTGCACAAAGTTCACGTTGGTTCCATCTGAAAAATAGGGTGCGCCATGCGCAATTTCAGCTCCCTTAGCTGCCACATCCACGGCATTAACATCTGTTACAAAAACAACGTGATGCGGGGAACCTGTATCTAAAAAAAGGGCATCTTCACGTTCTTCCCACTGTGATAGCACATGAAGTTCTAGGGCAACTTCTTCTGCTATAAACTGAGCTTTGTGTAGCCCGTCTGAAGTACGGAATACGACTTTTTCTGTAGTAAGTCCCAACGATTTCGCGAAATGAACAGCGCATCGTGAACCATTTCCACAAAGGCTGCCTTCGCGACCATCGGCATTGAAATAGCGCATATAAAAATCGGAAGTATCGTCCGACTCGATAAGAATAAAGCCATCGGAGCCAATCCCAAAATTTCGGTGACAGATTTGGGCTATAGCCGAATGGTTTTCAATAGGAAACTGCTTGTCTCGGTTTTCGATAATCACAAAATCGTTTCCCGTTCCCTGATATTTTACAAACGAAAAAATCATGGCACAAATATAGCTATTCTACCTCTATGCCCTGTTGTTAAAAATGCGTTAAAGGACTTTTAACTCACAATAAGTTGCATTACTTTTGGTTATAAAATTGAAAATAATTGCTATTAATGTTCTTTTGGGCATTTAAACTTTAGATTGAAACACACACATTTTGTGTGTTTTATCGAACAACTACAAAAAAATAAAAGAAATGAAATCGATTCTTAAAACCAGTATTATTGCTTTCGTTGCAGCCTTTGTTGCCGTTTGGGCATTTAGCCGCGTGCAAGAACAAAATCCAACTTCCAAGACTAATTTACCGCAAGTGTTAAATACAAACTTTGTTGCACCAACCGCTACCGTTAGTGCCATCAGTACCGATTTTACGGTAGCTGCTGAAAAAACCATTAACGCCGTGGTGCATATCACTAACACCAGCATTGGACGTTCGCGTCAACCCAGCAGCATATGGGAGTATTTTTACAGCACTCCTAACCGTGAATATCCAAGAATTGGTATGGGTTCTGGGGTAATTGTTTCGCCAGATGGATACATCATTACCAACAACCACGTCATAGAGGACGCAAACGAAATCGAAGTTACCACTAACGACAACAAAGTGTATGAGGCCGAACTTGTTGGTACTGACCCAAGTGCAGATATTGCCGTATTACGCATCAATAGTGAGCAGGTGTTTCCACATGTACGTTTTGCAGATTCGGATCTTACCCGTATTGGCGAATGGGTGTTAGCCGTAGGGAATCCTTACAACCTGAACTCCACGGTTACTGCAGGTATTATTAGTGCAAAATCGAGAGATTTAAACAGCTTTGACGGAAAAAATCAATCCTTTATTCAAACTGATGCTGCAGTAAATTCTGGAAATAGCGGCGGCGCATTGGTAAACCTTGACGGTGACTTAATCGGCATCAATACCGCCATTACCAGTAACGGCATGGGGACCTTTATAGGATATTCGTTTGCCGTGCCCAGCAACATGGCGCGTAAAATTTACGAGGACATTGTAGAGTTTGGCAACGTACAAAAAGCGCTGTTGGGTGTGAGTGGAAACGGGCTAAACGCGCGCATTGCCGAGGAACTCGGCATTGAAGAAACCGAAGGGTTCTATGTTGCTGGGCTTGAAGAAAGCATGGGTGCTAAAGAGGCTGGCATGCAAGAAGAAGATGTAATTATTAAAATCAACGAGGCGCCTATTCGAAAGTTTGCTGACCTTACAGGTTATTTGGGCTCAAAACGTCCGGGTGACCGGGTGAATGTAACCTTTTTGCGCAACGGAGAAGAAAAAACACTTTCGGTAGAGCTAAAACGCACTCCGTTTGTGAACTATTACGGCATGCGCCTGCGCGACCTCAGCACCAAAGAAGCAAAGAAATTTGACTTAAAAGAAGGTGTTCACGTTTCTGCTGTAGAAAATGGACGTTTATATCGCCGTGGCGTACAGGAGGGTAACGTTCTGCTTTCAGTAAATGGAAAGGAAGTAACCTCCACCGATGATGTGTTGGCGTTGGACGAAGACAGCATTTACGAATTGGAGTTTATCAATGAGGAAAAAGAACGTATGCGCTTTATTTTTGAGTAAATCGTTGTTAGATAACAGTTTTCCCAATAACTATTCATCAATCCGTAGGCAGACAAGTCTCACAGTTCTCGATACAATCTGCATGTGGCAGATCACTCGAACTGACATACGATTAACTAATAACCAATAACTATTCACTAATGCCTATTCCCTATCTTTACCCCATGCGAATAGATATTATTAGCGTAGTCCCGGAACTGATGCAAAGCCCATTTGAAGGCTCGATTATGAAGCGCGCACAGGAAGCAGGATTGGTAGAAGTGCATTTCCATAATCTTCGAGACTATGCCACGAATAATTACAAACAAGTAGATGATTATCCTTATGGTGGAGGAGCGGGAATGGTGTTGATGATTGAACCCATCGACAAATGCATTAGCGCACTAAAAGCCAAACGAGATTACGATGCCGTTATTTATATGACACCCGATGGAGCGGTGCTCAATCAAGGAACGGCAAACCAGCTTTCGCTGTTAAAAAACATCATTGTGCTTTGCGGACACTACAAAGGGGTTGACCAGCGCGTACGTGATTTGTTTGTTACCCACGAAATTTCCATTGGCGACTATGTGCTTTCTGGTGGCGAATTGGCTGCTGCAGTACTTTGTGACAGTATCATTAGATTGATACCGGGAGTGTTGGGCAACGAAACCTCTGCCCTTACCGACTCATTTCAAGACGGATTACTTGCCCCTCCGGTATATACCCGCCCTGCAGATTATAAAGGACATAAAGTACCCGAGATATTGACTTCAGGGAATACGCCAAAAGTGGATGCGTGGAGCGAAGAAAAAGCCATGGAAATTACCAAACAAAAGCGCCCCGATTTGCTGCAATAACACTTATATCGTTTTTAGATAACAGATTTCACTCATTATCCATTACCTCTATTAACCATTAACTTTTAACATATAACTCTCCTTCTAGGCAGCTAACTACTGCCTATTCTTACCAACTGTCGATAAACATTCTATCTATAATAAGCTGATTATTTGCAGTAGATCTTACTCTAAACTCACCACCCACAACTGTTATTTCAAATCGGTTACCCCAACAGTTTTCTAAGCGACCAGATAGTGCTCTCCATGGGTTAGCAGCAGTCCCTGCACCACCAAAAATCCATCCTCCACGAGTAGTATCCTCTAGACTAAAACCTGTACCTACATTATATCTAAGTTCAAAACTTACACTTCCATTATTTCTACATTGTATTGACCGAACTCGACCTCTAATTACAGCCAAATCACGTGCTGGACTCACCGCAGTTGCAGTAGTACGCGGACCGAAAGTCCTCACATAGGTTTCAAAGGGGTTCGTTAGAATATGCCCATCGTTATCGCTAACTAATCCTTGAGTCGTTTGGGCATGGGGTTGATTAGTTAAAATCAGCACTAGGTGTTTCTGTAGAAACGCTTCCAAACTGAGGAAGTAAAAACCCTCGGGTTACAGCTCGTTTGTCGTGATTATTCGTACTCATAATGCCCATATGAGCAATACCTTGTTGTACTTTATATTGTCCTTTCTGAATATCATGCGCCTCCGAAACAGAAGTAGAAAGCGATGAGCGCAAAATCTTACCCTGAGCAAATACCATGGTGGCTGAGCACAGGAAAAAAATTACAAAGGCTTTAGTGTAGATATATTTCATAGTTGTTTGTTATTTTTGGTACGTTTAGGAATGTGTCCTCTCGTGATAACTGTTAACAAATTTATTTTTGAGCATTCCCATATCTGTTGATATGGGCTTAGGTGGTCAATTTTTAAGCTGAAATGACGTTAAAAGCGGTTAAAAGCACCTTGAAAAAGGGTTTAAATACTGTAAGATATCCCTTACATTTCCCTACGGGTTTTTTGGGGTTTTTTGAAAATTATCCGTTGCGTTGTGCAACTAAATCTAAAGATGTATATTTGCCACCCGCTAAGAAACCGCTGGCGAAGTACGTGTATGTTTCTTTGCGTTAATTTTAAAATTTAAATCAAATGGAGGCCTTACTACAATACGTACAGGACGAGTTTGTTCCCAAAAAAGAATTTCCAAGCTTTCAGGCTGGAGACACCATCACCGTTTATTACGAAATTCGCGAAGGCGAAAAAGTACGTACCCAGTTTTTTAAAGGGGTAGTTATCCAAATTAAGGGCAGCGGTGCCACCAAAACCTTTACCATTCGCAAGATGTCTGGAACGGTTGGTGTAGAGCGTATTTTTCCTATCAACCTTCCTGGAATTCAAAAAATTGAGGTAAATAGTCGGGGTAAAGTACGTCGTTCGCGTATTTTCTATTTCCGTAATCTTACAGGTAAAAAAGCACGTATCAAGGAGCGTCAGCACAAATAATGCCTACTCCCTGAGGGAGCAGTTATTTGTTATTTGTGATTAGATAAATGTTCTCCTATTAACTTTTTACTATTAACTAATAACTATTACCTCTATATGAACAGTTCTCGATACAATCTGCCTGTGGCAGATCACTCGAACTGACAACTATTGCCTCTCCCTATTGCCTATTCACCATCACAGTAGTATATTTGCGCCCGACTTAATTACTCAAACATGGCAAAAATTCACGTTGCTAATCCCGTTGTAGAAATGGACGGGGACGAAATGACTCGAATCATTTGGGACTTTATCAAAAAACAACTTATACTACCTTATTTAGATGTAGAGCTACTGTATTACGATCTAAGCGTTACCTCTCGTGACGAAACCGATGATCAAATTACCATCGATGCTGCAGAAGCCATTAAAAAATACAACGTGGGAATTAAGTGTGCCACCATTACGCCAGATGAAAATCGTGTAGAAGAATTTGGACTAAAGCAAATGTGGCGCTCGCCCAACGGTACCATTCGTAACATTGTTGGGGGTACGGTTTTTCGTGAGCCCATTATTATGAGCAACGTACCACGCTACGTGCAAGGCTGGACACAACCTATATGTATTGGACGTCATGCCTTTGGCGATCAATACCGTGCTACCGATGCCGTTATTAAAGGAAAAGGAAAGCTCACCATGACGTTTACCCCTGAAGACGGCAGCGAAGCCAAAACTTGGGAAGTGTATAACTTTAAAGAAGGTGGCGTAGCCATGAGTATGTATAATATCGATTCGTCGATATACGGATTTGCCCGTTCGTGTATGAACAGAGCCATCAGCAAAAGGTGGCCCTTATACCTTTCTACCAAAAACACCATCATGAAAGCATACGATGGGCGTTTTAAAGATATTTTTCAAGAAGTATTTGAAAATGAATTTATTGACCAATTTGAAGCCCTTGGCATCACTTACGAACACCGACTCATTGACGATATGGTAGCTGCTGCCATGAAGTGGAGCGGAGGATTTGTTTGGGCTTGTAAAAACTACGATGGCGATGTACAGTCAGACACCGTAGCACAAGGATTTGGCTCGTTAGGATTGATGACCTCTACCCTAGTCACGCCAGACGGCAAAACACTAGAAGCCGAGGCAGCTCACGGTACCGTAACACGCCATTACCGCCAACACCAACAAGGAAAAGAAACCTCTACAAACCCAATTGCCTCTATTTTTGCATGGACACGCGGTTTGGCACACCGTGCCAAATTGGACAACAACCGTGATTTGGCTGAATTCTGTACCAAATTGGAAGACGTATGTGTACAAACCGTAGAGAGTGGGCAAATGACCAAAGATTTGGCTATGCTTATTCACAAGGAAGAAATGACGCGTGAGAACTACCTCACCACACAAGAATTCCTTGCTGCTATCAAAGAAAATTTAGACAAGGCTTTAGAAGCATAAGTTTGGATGCGTATCTTAGCAAAAAATTGCTTTGATACGCTATCTCTTATTTATTTGGATGAGTGTAGGACTAACTTCCTATGCCCAATCCTACACCTTAAGCGGCTCTGTTACCACAGCCGATACTCAAGAAACCTTACTGGGTGTAACCGTATATGCACAGTCCACTACCTTAGGAACGGTTACCAATAATTACGGGGTGTATTCGCTGACATTACCCCAAGGCGACTACCGTATTGTATTCCAAAATCTTGGCTTTGAAACCAAAGTCATCGAAGTTGCTTTGAACACCAATCAAACCCTTAACGTTTCCATAGCACCCCAATCCGAAGAACTTGACGAAGTGGTGGTTACCGAAGACGTAGAGCGCATCCGCTTGCGCGCTCCCGAAATGAGTGTTAATCGCCTTTCATCAAAAAGCATCCAACAAACTCCCGTGGTTCTTGGTGAATCCGATATCCTAAAAGTTATTCAGCTTTTGCCTGGTGTTACCAGTGCTGGAGAAGGAGCTTCGGGTTTTAATGTAAGGGGTGGTGGCGCAGACCAAAACCTGATTCTATTAGACGAAGCAACTGTTTTTAACTCCTCTCACCTCTTTGGATTTTTCTCTGTGTTTAACACAGATGCCATTAAGGACATTCAACTTTATAAAGGTGGAATTCCTGCAACATATGGTGGTAGAGCCGCTTCGGTATTGCGCATCGACCAAAAAGAAGGAGCCAAAGACCGCGTACGCTTTAATGGAGGCATAGGTATGGTGTCTAGTCGCGGATTATTGGAAGGACCACTTGGCAAAGGGTCTTTTTTAGTGGCGGGTCGGGGTACTTATGCCCACCTGTTCTTAAAAGCATTTGACAATTCAAACATTGCTTATTTCTACGATTTAAACACCAAAATCACATTACCTATAAACGAGAAAAACAGGCTGTTGCTATCGGGCTATTTTGGGCGTGATGTGGTAGCATTTGATAATACGTTTGAAAACACCTACGGCAACACCGTGGTAAATGTCAGGTGGAATACCCTCTTTTCGAACAAGGTATTTGGAAATTTATCCCTCATTTATAGCGATTACTACTACGGTTTGGCATTGGATTTTGTTGGGTTTGATTGGGATTCGGGTATTCAAAACCTAAACGTCAAGTACGATTTAAGCTATAATGTGTCCGAAAAGCTATCGCTTGAAACGGGTATCCAAACCACATATTATGATTTTAATCCTGGCTTTATTAGACCGCTAACAGAAAGTTCAGGTTTTAACGACAGGCAGCTACAACAAAAATTTGCCGCAGAAGCCTCTGTTTACCTAAGTGCAGCACATGAGCTATCGCCAGCACTGGCGTTGCGTTACGGCGTACGTCTAAACCAATTTAACCGATTGGCACAATCTGGACTAGAACGTTATGCTAACGATCAACCCATCACCTATAACAACACCTTAGGCATTTACCAAGAAGCAACTCCTATTGGCACTTATTCCAAAGAAGAAAGCACGGCATCATTTACCAATATTGAACCGCGATTTACACTTGCCTATCGCACCCAAAAAAGCGCATGGAAAGCAAGCTATCAGCGGGTGCATCAGTATTTGCATTTGATATCCAACACCGCCTCACCCACACCCCTTGACGTATGGACAACAAGTGGTAAATACCTAAAACCCCAACGCGCAGATCAATGGGCAGTAGGCTATGCCACTGAACGAGACAATGGGAATTCGTTTGAAGTAGAGAGTTTTTATAAAATCACGCAAAACCGCTACGACTATATCGATGGTGCAGAACTAGTAGCAAACGAAGCCTTGGAGCGTATTTTGATGGCAGGTAAAGGGCGTGCCTATGGATTGGAAGTACTCTTCAAAAAAACGCAAGGCGACCTCACCGGGTTGGTTGCATATACCCTATCCAAAGCAGAACAACAAACAAAAGGTATTGGGCAAAATGACCCAGGCATCAACAACGGAGATTGGTATAATGCACCCTATGACAAAACCCACGATTTGAGTATGAGTGTTACGTACACCCCTTCAAAACGTTGGGAATGGAATGTCAATTTTGTAGCGCAAACAGGACAACCCGTAACCTACCCCATTGGTCAGTATGAATTTATGGGCACAAGAGTGCCAAACTACGGCAAACGCAATGCGCAACGCCTTCCCTTTTATCATCGTTTAGATGTTGCTGCTACACTAACTCCAAAAAAGAACAGCGTAAAAAAACTAAAGGGCAATTGGGTGTTTGGCATCTACAATGTATATAACCGCCGAAATGCAGCTACCATTAGCTTTAAGCAAGACCGTGAAACGGGAAAAAATCAAGCGTATAGGCTTTCCATTTTTGGGATTGTTCCCTCAATAACTTATAATATTCGATTCTAATGAAAAAGCTCGTTTTTGTTTTTGGACTACTATTCTTTTGGGGCTGCGAAGACCCCATCGATGTAAAACTTCCCAACCCCGAGCAACATGTGGTTATTGATGCTATGCTCTGGCGACCCGTTGCAGGAACTACAGGAACTCTTGAAGTGGTATTAACTCAAACCTCAAATTTTTATAGCGATGACTTACCCTACATAAGTGGCGCAACCGTTACCCTAACATTTGGAAACACTTCTGTAAGTGCTCAAGAAACTCAGGCAGGGCATTATAGAGCAGATGCTATTCCAGTTGTTGAAAATGACGTGTTTACACTCAATATAGATAGTTACGGAGTTACCTATTCCGCCACAGAAACCCTAGTGCTTTCCACCACAATAGATGCCATTACGCAAGGGGAAAACACCGTTTTTTCAGATGAGGAAGTAGAGGCTATTGTACAATTCACAGACCGTCCCGAAATTGGAAATTACTACGTCATGGATTTTGGATACAATAACCTTTTTGTAACCCGAGATGTGTTTTACAATGGCAATCAACTTACCTTCTCCTTTTATTACGATAAGTATTTCCCAAAAAACACCCCAACACCTATTCACCTAATGGGTGCTGACAAAGACTTTTATACCTATATGCAAGTGCTTATTTCGCATGCGGGTCAAGATGGAGGTGGTCCTTTTGCCACAGCAAAATCTACCTTACGGGGAAACATTCAAAACACCACCAATCCCGATGCGTTTCCATTGGGGTATTTTAGGGTTGTTGAGCGAGATACCTTTATCTTTACCGCCACAGAAAACTAATGAACAAACGGAATTTCTTTCGCGGATTACGCTCCATGGCATATGCTATTGTACTGGCATTTGTTGGTCCAACAGTGCTCAACTCTGCCTTTAAAAATCAAGAGCATCCGTTTTACATCCCTGTTTTGGGTATTGCCATTATGATGTGTGTTGCCGCCATTGTCTTGGGCTTTTGGGGCATCAAACTCATGGTAAAAGGGTTATTTAATGAGGAGTAATCCTAATTAATGATTATCCTTAAAAAACACTTGACCGCTTCCACATTCCGCTTATCTTTGCGCATTGTATGAGTTCAGTAATTGACATTCGTTTACCCGACGGCGCCGTAAAGCAAATGCCCACAGGCAGCACCCCTTTTGATGTTGCTAAAGAAATTAGCGAAGGATTGGCGCGTGTGGTGGTTTCTGCATCCTATAATGGTGAAGTAGTGGAAACCAAAACACCTCTTAACGAAAACGGCGACCTTGTCTTATATACTTTTAATGATAACGAAGGAAAAAAAGCCTTTTGGCACTCAAGTGCACACCTATTAGCACAAGCCTTAGAGCAACTCTACCCAGGAATAAAACTTACCATTGGCCCAGCAATTGACAATGGATTTTATTACGACGTAGATTCTGGTGAACATACCATTACCGAAAAAGAATTGGTTACCATTGAAAAGCGCATGTTGGAACTCGCACGTGGCAAGCATGAATTCACCATGCGTTCAGCAACCAAAGCCGATGCACTTTCTTTTTATCACAATGCCGGCAATGAATACAAAACAGAACTCATTGAAGACCTCGAAGATGGCACGATCACCTTCTGTGACCACGATGATTTTACCGATCTCTGCCGAGGAGGGCATGTGCCTAACACAGGAATTATTAAGGCGGTAAAACTGACCAATATTGCAGGAGCCTATTGGCGTGGGGATGAAAACAACAAACAGCTTACCCGCATTTACGGGGTGTCGTTTCCAAAACAAAAATTACTCACAGAACATCTAGAACTGCTTGAAGAAGCCAAAAAGCGTGATCATAGAAAGTTAGGTGCAGAGCTAGGACTCTTTACGTTTTCACAAAAAGTAGGTCAGGGATTGCCGCTTTGGCTGCCCAAAGGGGCAGCACTGCGCGAGCGTCTCGAGCAGTTTTTGCGCAAAGCGCAAACCAAAGCGGGCTACGAGCAGGTTGTTACCCCGCACATTGGACAAAAAGAATTGTATGTCACTTCTGGACATTACGAAAAATACGGCGCAGACAGTTTTCAACCCATACACACCCCTGCAGATGGCGAGGAGTTTTTACTCAAACCCATGAATTGCCCACACCACTGCGAAATCTACAACGCATCGCCGTGGAGCTACCGTGATTTGCCTATCCGATTGGCAGAATTTGGTACTGTGTATCGCTATGAGCAAAGCGGTGAATTGCATGGACTTACTCGTGTGCGAGGATTTACGCAAGACGATGCCCATATTTTCTGTACGCCCGAACAACTCAACGATGAGTTTATGGGGGTTATTGATTTGGTACTCTATGTCTTTAACGCCTTAGGGTTTAAGGATTTCAAAACGCAAGTTTCTGTTCGCGACCCTGAAAAACCTGAAAAATACATTGGCGATACAATACTTTGGGAAAAAGCCGAACAGGCTATTATTGCTGCTGCTGAACAAAAAGGACTCGACTATGTTATTGAGACAGGCGAAGCCGCTTTTTACGGTCCCAAACTCGATTTTATGGTAAAAGATGCCTTAGGCAGAAGCTGGCAACTGGGAACCATTCAGGTAGATTATAACCTTCCCGAACGCTTTGACCTCAGTTATAAAGGCAATGACAACGAAATGCATCGCCCGGTAATGATACACCGTGCACCTTTTGGAAGCATGGAGCGTTTTGTGGCTATTTTGATTGAGCATACAGGTGGAAATTTCCCTTTATGGCTAACGCCCACACAAGTACAATTGCTGTGCGTTAGCGAAAAGCATGAAAAATACGCCCAAAAAGTTTCAGAATTCTTAGAAAATAACGAAATTCGCGCCCTCGTGGATAATAGAAATGAGACCATTGGTAAAAAAATCCGCGAAGCAGAAATGAGCAAGGTGCCCTTTATGGTCATCATCGGCGAACAAGAAGCTGCGCAACAAACGGTCTCAGTTCGACAACACGGAGGTAACGACCTAGGGGATATGCCCTTAGAGGATTTTGCTAACTTGATAAAACGTCAAGCAGCAGATGAAATTGAAACATTTACAACCAACTAAATTCGTAAGTTATAGCGATACGAAGAAGAAGAAGCAGAGGTCCTGCTCGCGTCATAAAAGAAGATAAGCATCGAATAAATGAAAAGATTCGAGTGCCTGAAGTTCGTTTGGTTGGAGATAATGTAGAAATGGGGGTTTATCCCCTAGCAAAAGCCTTGCAAAAGGCAAACGAATTGGAGTTAGACTTGGTTGAAATTTCACCAAATGCTGCTCCGCCGGTGTGTAAAATCATCGATTATAAAAAGTTCCTTTACGAGCAAAAAAAGCGCGAAAAGGTAATGAAAGCAAACGCCTCTAAGGTGGTGCTGAAAGAAATACGGTTTGGACCCCAAACCGATGAGCATGATTACGAGTTTAAAAAGAAACACGCAATCAAGTTCTTAGAAGAAGGTGCAAAGCTAAAAGCATTTGTGTTTTTTAAAGGACGCTCAATTATTTTTAAAGAACAAGGACACATCTTGTTGCTTCGATTAGCGCAAGATTTGGAAGAATATGGCAAAGTAGAACAATTGCCAAAATTGGAAGGAAAACGGATGATTATGTTAATCAATCCGAAGAAATAAAAAAGGAAGTAGTATGCCTAAGATGAAAACCAAGTCGAGTGCTAAAAAACGCTTTAAGCTAACAGGCACAGGGAAAATTAAACGCAAACATGCGTTTAAAAGTCACATTTTGACAAAAAAATCAAAAAAGCGCAAGCTTAAACTAACCCATAGTGGTTTGGTACACGAAAGCGATGCGGATAATATCAAGGAACAACTTCGTTTAAAATAAAATAACCTGAAGTCGGCTTTAAAAGTGAGATACTCCGCCTGCTTCACAATATATACATCATGCCAAGATCAGTAAATGCTGTAGCTTCCAGAGCTCGAAGAAAGAAGATTCTTAAACTAGCCAAAGGCTACTTTGGTAGAAGAAAAAACGTATGGACAGTTGCTAAAAACGCCGTCGAAAAAGCCTTGCTTTACGCCTACCGCGACCGCAGAAATAAAAAACGCAGCTTCCGTGCGTTATGGATAACTCGTATCAATGCTGGCGCACGCCTTCACGGCATGTCATACTCACAGTTTATGGGTAAAGTAAATGCGAACAACATTGCGTTAAACCGTAAGGTATTGGCTGACTTAGCCATGAACCACCCAGAAGCTTTCAAAGCGGTGGTTGATAAAGTGAAATAAGTTTTTTTTTGAAACAGTAGTTCTCGATACAATCTGCCTGTGGCAGATCACTCGAGCTGACTAACTTTTACATTTCAATTTTTTAGAACGGCATATCGTCATCAGACGATGACCCAAAGGCATCGTTTGGATCGATGCGTGGTGGCTCAAAAGATTCATCTGAGTTTATCTTTGACTGATACTCTGTTGGCGCATCAAACGTATCTAGGTTATCAAACTTCCCTAACGCACCAATAAATTTAAGTCGGATGCTGTCCAAACCACCGTTTCGGTGTTTGGCAATAATAAATTCCGCTTGCCCAGCAGCGGGTGAGCGCTCCTCGTCGTCCCATTCATCTATTTTATAATATTCAGGACGATAAATAAAGGTCACCAAGTCGGCATCTTGCTCAATAGCACCCGATTCACGTAAGTCAGAGATTTGTGGACGCTTGCTGCCTCCTCTAGTTTCCACAGCACGTGAAAGCTGCGATAATGCAATGATAGGAATATCCAATTCTTTTGCCAATGCTTTTAAATTTCGAGAAATCGTCGAAATCTCCTGCTCGCGGTTACCTGCTTTGTTACTTCCGCCAGGCGTCATAAGTTGCAAATAATCAATCATAATCAGGCGGATACCAAACTGTGATGACAAACGTCTTGCTTTGGCGCGCAAGTCAAAAATGGACAAGGAAGGTGTATCATCAATGTAGAGCGGTGCATTCTCCAAATCAGAAACCTTAACATTGAGTTGTTTCCATTCGTGGTCTTCCAATTTTCCTGTACGCAGCTTTTCAGAAGAAAGCCCCGTTTCAGAAGATATCAGTCGGGTAATAAGTTGCACCGAAGACATTTCGAGCGAGAAAAATGCCACAGGAATGTTTTGTTCTACGGCAATATTACGTGCCATAGACAACGTAAAGGCAGTTTTACCCATACCAGGACGAGCTGCCACGATAATCAAATCGCTGTTTTGCCACCCCGAAGTAACTTTATCCACACCATAAAAACCAGAAGGAACACCACTCATTCCTTCTTGATTGGCAATTTCTTCAATTTTTTTCTTGGCTTGAATTACAAGGTTTTGCGCCGTAGTAGTGGACGATTTAAGGTTGCCCTGTGATACTTCGTAAAGTTTTGATTCTGCTTTGTCAAGCATATCAAAAACATCTTTGGTTTCGTCATAGGCTTCTTCAATAATTTCGTTCGAAATTTTAATCAAACTCCGTTGAATAAATTTTTGAAGAATGATGCGCGCATGATACTCAATGTGCGCAGAGGAAGATACTTTTTTGGAAAGCTGAATCAAATAAAAGTCACCACCTACCTGATTGAGTTTTGCTTCTTTTTTGAGCTGTGCTGAAACCGTTAGCAGGTCAATGGGTTCTGAATTTTCGAACAATTTGACCATAGCAGAAAAAATAATCTGGTGAGCTTCGCGATAAAACGCATCTGGAAGTAAAATATCTATGACCTCATCTACACCCTTTTTGTCTATCATCATGGCACCCAACACCACTTCTTCAAAGTCAATGACTTGTGGTGGAAGCTTTCCGCGCTCCAACGGAACTACCGTTGCAGGGGATACTATAGACGGAATAGAATTCTTTTTTTCCACGACACTAAACTACATTAATTGTATTAGAAGAAATGGGGAAATTGTAAAAACTAACGAACAAAAGCGCGGTTAATAAATGCGCATTTTTGTTCATAAGCCAAACATTATTCTTCATAAACACCCATGGCAAAAAACTTTTCCATGCGTTCTTGCACGAGTTTATCTGTGGGTTTATCCTTAAGCTCGGTAAAGGCTTTACAAATGGTTTTGCGAACCGTATCAAACATTGCTTCACGATTGGTGTGTGCTCCACCTAAAGGTTCTTTGACAATGGCGTCAATCAACTTTTGACGCTTCATGTCTTTTGCTGTAAGTTTTAATGCTTCGGCAGCTTGCTCTTTGAATTCCCAACTGCGCCACAAAATAGAAGAACAAGACTCAGGAGAGATGACCGAATACCAAGTGTTTTCAAGCATAAAAATACGATCTCCAACGCCTATGCCAAGTGCACCTCCAGAAGCACCTTCGCCAATAATAACTACAATGATAGGCACCTTTAATCGAGACATTTCCAAAATGTTACGTGCAATAGCTTCGCCCTGACCACGCTCCTCGGCTTCAAGACCAGGATACGCTCCAGGGGTATCTACAAAACACACCACAGGAATATTAAATTTTTCAGCAGATTTCATCAATCGCAACGCCTTGCGATAGCCCTCAGGGTTTGCCATACCAAAGTTTCGGTACTGACGGGTTTTGGTGTTGTATCCTTTTTGCTGTCCGATAAACATAAAACTTTGGTCGCCAATTTTTCCTAAACCCCCAATCATGGCTTTGTCGTCTTTCACCGTTCTATCTCCGTGAAGTTCCAAAAAGCTGCCTTTTGTCAGGGCATTGATATAATCGAACGTATAGGGTCTTGAGGGGTGACGCGACACCTGCACACGCTGCCAAGCGGTAAGGTTGCCGTAAATTTCTTTTTTTAAATCGGTAAGGCGTTCGTCAATTTTGTGGCAAGTATCCGTGACATCAACATCGCTTTTATCGCCAATAATTTGACATTTTTGAAGTTGCTCTTCTAACTCTTTAATGGGTTGTTCAAAGTCTAAATACTCCATTTTGTAGCTGTTATGAGTAAACAAATATACTTATTTTGGTTTCGGAGCACCTACTTATTTTGCTCTTTTTTTACGTCTAAGTTTTAACACTCCATTAGCCAGTACAGCAGAAAGGATACACATTACACCGATATAAAATGATGACGGCATGGCTTCTTTTTCTCCAAAAATGACATATGCCAACGCAATACCATAAACAGGTTCCATATTTATGCCAAGCATAATTGAATAAGGCGTTAGATGTCGCATGACCACAATGGATACCACAAATGCGTATGAAGTGCACACAAAAGCAAGTATTGCCAACCAAAATAAATCTTGTGAGCTGATTTCAAAGAAAGAAGCTGTTAATGCACCTTGCGTAGCCAAAAGTACCGTAACCACAAGAGCCCCTACCAAAAGCTCGTAAAACGATAAAATGTACGGGTTGGTTTTAGCAACATATTTTCCATTGATTAATGTAAAAACTACTGCTAGAAAGGTTGAAATTCCAGCGTAGAAAAAACCCATAAGATGCGTTGCATCTGTCCCCAACACCAAAACCAATCCAACAATGACAAGCAACCCGAACAGCACCTCGTAGCCAATGACCTTACGCTTATAAAAAATCGGTTCTAAAAGCGATGTTAGGAATGCCCCTGA
Organism: Flavobacteriaceae bacterium; assembly: GCA_017856205.1. GTDB lineage: Bacteria > Bacteroidota > Bacteroidia > Flavobacteriales > Flavobacteriaceae > UBA7446. The sequence goes on along the minus strand of JAFMFL010000014.1, from coordinate 8,042 downwards.
AGAAAGCACTGATAGTGTAATGGAAACATTAGAAACCTTCACCGCACCAAAAAATGTAATCCAATGAAACGCAATAAGAATACCACTAACAATAGCTACCCAAGCAATGGTTTTTGACACGCGAAACGAATGCTTACCTAACCACAACACCAAGCCCAAGCCAAAAGTGGCAAGTGTCATGCGGTACCATACCAACGGAATTGCCGAAATACTGATAAGAGCACCCAGCACCGCCGTGAATCCAAAAATGATAACGATAAAGTGAAAATGCAATGTGCTAAGGAGTTTATCTTTTTGCATGACGAAGTAAATAAACAGATAAAACAGCAAATATCGCGTTGGGTGTCCATGCGGCTATCCAAGGAGTAAAGTTGGATTTTTCTACCATTACCTCAAAAATCTTGTCAAAGAATATGTATAAAAAAGCCAATATAATACCCGCAGCAAGATTGACACCCATACCACCACGCTTTTTGAACGATGCCATAGCCACAGCAATTAGGGTCAGAATAAAAGCAGAAATTGGTGTGGTCCAGCGTTTATGGCGCACCAACAAGTGTTGATTGATAAGTGGGCTTCCGTTTTTTTGTTCCTCTTTAATATAGTCGTTTAACTCAAAAAAGTTAAGGGTTTGGGCTTTGTAGGTAACAGGCACCAATTCATCCAAATCAAAATTAAACAGCGTATCCAAACGAGATTCCTTGCGAATGATCTCTTGCTCATCAATCATGCTGCGTTGAAAAAATTGCGATAGCCTATGCAGACTATCCTTCTCTACCCATCTGATGTTTTGCGCTTTGATTTTATACGCTAACTCATCTCCATCAAAATGCTCCCAAGTAAAATTATATCCAATTTTTCGATTGGCATTATAGCTGCTTAAATAAACAAAATCGTTTTCACTCAATTGCTTATATATATTTTCTGTAAGACGAACTTTTTGATTTTTGTTAATGTAAGTATATTCAAAATCATTATAACGTTCGCTAGCATTGGGCACCCAAAACATACTTGCACCAAACGCCAACGCAGCAATAAAAGCTGCTCCGATCAAAAATGGTCGTAGGTAACGATAAAACGAAACTCCTGAAGAAAGAATCGCAATGACTTCGGTGTTACTTGCCAATTTTGACGTAAACCAAATCACAGATAAAAACAAAAATATCGGAAAAAGCATGTAGCCAAACACCCAAACAAAATCATAATAATGGGATAATATCTCGGATTGTGTGAGCTCGTATTGCTTGAATTTGTCAATTTTTTGAGATAAATCTACCAACACGCTTATGGGAATAAACATGCCTAGCATGACAAAAAATGTGCTTATGTATTTAAGTATAATATAGCGGTCCAGTAATTTCATCTTACAATCGCTTGTCCATTTGGCGCACCATAGTGTTTTTCCACGATGCAAAATCACCTGCTAAAATATGTTTTCTAGCCTCGCGAACCAACCACAAATAAAAGGATAAGTTGTGCAGTGTAGCCAATTGCTTACCAAGTAATTCATTGGCGGCAAACAAATGTCGCAGATAGGCTTTACTGTAGGTAGAATCTACAAAGCTCACCCCATTTGGGTCAATGGGTGAAAAATCGTTTTCCCATTTTTTGTTTTTGATATTAATGGTACCTTCTGATGTAAAAAGCATACCATTTCGGGCATTGCGCGACGGCATCACGCAGTCAAACATATCAACACCTAACGCAATATTTTCCAAGATATTAATCGGAGTTCCTACACCCATCAGATAGCGGGGTTTGTCTTGAGGTAATACACTACACACCGTATCTGCCATAGCATACATTTCTTCGGCAGGCTCCCCTACCGACAAACCGCCAATGGCATTTCCGGGTGCATTGGTGTTGGCAATAAATTCGGCAGATTGCTCGCGCAAATCAGAATAAACACTCCCCTGTACTATTGGAAAAAGGCTTTGTTGGTAACCGTATTTAGGTTCCGTTTCAGCAAAACGCTCTTGACAACGCTCCAACCATCGATGCGTCATATGCATGGAGTTTTTAGCATAATCATATGGACATGGATAAGGGGTACATTCATCAAATGCCATGATAATATCTGCCCCAATAGTTCGTTGAATATCTATGGCAGATTCAGGCGTAAAAAAATGCTTTGATCCATCAATATGAGATTTAAACGCTACACCTTCCTCTGTGATTTTTCTGTTATCTGCCAATGAATATACCTGGTACCCTCCACTATCTGTAAGTATGGGTCTATCCCAATGCATAAATTGATGTATGCCTCCCGCCTGCTCCAAAATGGAAGTAGTGGGGCGCAAGTACAAATGATAGGTGTTTGCTAAAATAATATCGGGGTTCACGTCCTGTGCCAAGTCTTGCTGATGCACGCCTTTTACGGTAGCAGCTGTACCAACAGGCATAAAAATTGGGGTTTCAATAGTGCCGTGAGCTGTAGTTAGCGTACCCGCTCTGGCTTTTGAATCATTATCGATTTTATCTAATGAAAACTTCACACGCCAAATATACGCAACACATATATTGGACTAGTCAACATGTTGTTTATTATTTTTTCAGTTTAAATGGTAAAAAAATAGAGTTACTACTAGCAGAGTTTTATATTTGCATAAAACAATACCAATGGCATCATTAGAGACCCTTGAGCAACTAATCCCGCAAGTTCGTCGCGATATTTTACGAATGGTTCATCAAGTAAATTCAGGACATCCCGGAGGGTCATTAGGCTGTGCGGAATTCTTTGTTACGCTCTATAATCACGTGATGGAGTATTCTACAGATTTTACTATGGACGGTAAAAATGAAGATCTCTTCTTTTTGTCAAACGGACATATTTCCCCAGTATTTTACAGTACGCTAGCCCGAAGTGGTTTCTTCCCTGTGGCTGAGCTTGCTACCTTTAGAAAATTAGACTCGAGATTACAAGGACATCCCACCACGCACGAGGGTCTTCCGGGTGTGCGTATCGCTTCTGGTTCACTTGGTCAGGGCATGTCGGTTGCCATTGGTGCTGCTGAAACCAAAAAATTAAATGGTGATACCCATTTGGTGTATAGTCTTCACGGGGATGGTGAATTGCAAGAAGGTCAAAATTGGGAAGCTATCATGTATGCAGGAGCTAAAGGAATTGACAACCTTATTTCTACCATAGACTACAACAAGCAACAAATTGACGGAAGTACTGATGATGTGTTACCTCTAGGCGACTTGCGCTCAAAACTTGAAGCCTTTGGTTGGGTGGTTTTTGATGTTGAGCAAGGCAACAATATTGAAGCCATTATTTTGGGACTAGAAACTGCCAAAGCGGCTTCAGGAAAAGGAAAGCCAATTGCAATTTTATTGCATACCATTATGGGAAATGGCGTAGATTTTATGATGCACACCCATGCTTGGCACGGCAAGGCACCAAACGATGAACAATTAGCAACAGGATTAGCACAAAACGAAGAAACTTTAGGGGACTATTAAGATGGGATTAAAAGAATATACATTTACAGAAAAGATTGATACACGCTCTGGATTTGGCGTTGGACTTGCCGAGTTAGGAGACAAAAACCCTGATGTGGTTGCCCTATGTGCCGATTTAACAGGCTCGTTAAAAATGGATGCGTTTAAAAATGCTCATCCCAAACGTTTTTTCCAAGTCGGGATTGCCGAAGCCAACATGATGGGCATTGCAGCAGGAATGACTATAGGTGGAAAAATTCCTTTTACAGGAACCTTTGCTAACTTCTCTACTGGAAGGGTTTATGACCAAATTCGTCAGTCGATTGCTTACTCACATAAAAATGTAAAAATTTGCGCTTCCCACGCTGGAATTACACTGGGTGAAGACGGAGCTACGCATCAAATTTTGGAAGATATAGGGTTAATGAAAATGCTGCCAGGAATGACGGTTATAAACACCTGTGACTTTGAACAAACACGAAAAGCCACACACGCCATAGCTGAACATCATGGACCTGTGTATTTGCGTTTTGGCCGTCCAAAAATGCCAAACTTTACTACAGACCTTCCTTTTGAAATTGGAAAAGGAATTTTGCTTCAAGAAGGTACAGATGTGACTCTTGTGGCAACAGGTCATTTGGTTTGGGAGGCATTAGAAGCAGCAAAAATCCTTCACGAGCTAGGCATTAGTGCTGAAGTGATTAACATACACACCATAAAACCACTTGATGATGCACTTATTTTGCAATCAGCAAAAAAGACTGGCGCTGTGGTGAGTTGCGAAGAGCATAATTTCTTGGGCGGACTTGGCGAAAGCATTGCTCGAGTTTTGGCAACCAATCTGCCTACACCACAAGAGTTTGTTGCTACGCAAGATACCTTTGGTGAATCTGGAACTCCAGCACAGTTAATGGAAAAATACGGGCTAAATGCTGCTGCAATAGTGCACAAAGCACAGGCAGCTATGTCTCGTAAAGCTTAGTCTTTATCTAAATAATCAGGGGTACCGTCGTTATCGGTATCATCAGGGGTGCCGTCATTATTTTCATCATACTCATCGCGAGTTAGAATATTGTCGTTGTCGTCATCAACATCGCGGTAGTTAGGCACGCCGTCACTATCTGTATCGTCGTCAAAATAACCATCACCATCCACATCTTCCAAATGGGTAGGTACCGAGTCACCATCGTGGTCGGTGGTATTATAAGTGTATAAATCCACTGCAAAAATTAGAGGAGAGTATGCAGGTATTCCAGATCTTCTAGTCTCATAATATCCCAAAGCTGAAGGCATAAATACCGCCGCAGAACCAAATCCACTAAAAGAATACGTGCCGTCTGTATTTACGGTTGGGGTCGTCGCTTTTTTGATATAGGGCATTAATGCACCAAATCCTTTGACAACACTTAGCGACTCAAACCAGATAGGAGAAGTTCGCTCATCAAATTTAGTTTGATTAAGCAACATTCCTTTGTAGGTAATAAAAACACTATCGGCGACAGTTGGCGAGGTGCCAACTCCCTCTCTAAGAGGTAGGACATAAGCTGTGTGATCGTGATAAACATCGTCCGCATCCTTGACCCTGAGTGAAATTTCTTGCACCCTGTCGTAGATAGGAATCTTATTATTTTCAGGTTTTAAACTATCAATAGTAAAGGAAACTCGCTTATCCTTATTTGCAGCATCAGCGTAATCTTCGTGGTTATACGACCAACGCTTCATAAAGGAAATCAAAGAGTCATTGTCCACAGCTCTTTGAGCAGTGTAATCTCTTGGGGGTTCAACAAAGCCTCTTCGTTGCTCATCTTGGCAAGAAGTTAACAAAGCTAAAAAACAAAAAATTTCTAAAAAATGCGTTAGTTTGTTCATCGATAAGATTTAAGGTGCAAGATACAATTTTCGTGCATTTTTACACGAAAAACCAAAAAGGATGCGAATAGACAAATATCTTTGGGCTGTACGGTTTTTTAAGTCAAGGAATGCGGCAAGCATTGCCTGCAAAAAGGGCTATGTTCAAGTGGAGGGTCAAAACGTAAAACCCTCAAGGGAAATATATATCTCTGATAGTATTTCGTTACGCAAAAACCAACTTACCACCGAATTGTATGTATTGGATTTACCCAAAAGTCGTGTGGGCGCCAAGCTAGTGCCTCAATATTGTAAAAACATTACCCCAAAAGAAACGATTGAGATGCACGATGCCATTATCGAAAACCAACGTTTGTCTAGAGTTAAAGGCGCCGGAAGACCCAGTAAAAAAGACCGTAGGGATTTAGAAGATTTTTTAGATGAGGATGCCTAACAGATAATCCGTATTTTTGTGTTATGAGTGAAACCATTTTAACTGCCGAACAGATTGAGCACAAACTGGAACGCATAGCGTACCAAATTCTGGAAGCCAACATCGAGCATAATGAAATTGTTTTGGCAGGGATTTTAAAAAATGGCTATGCCGTAGCGGAGCGTATTTCAGATTACTTGAAAAAGATTTCTTCAAAAAAAGTTTTACTCTGCGAGGTCTATATCGATAAAAAAAATCCGTTAAAAGCTGTTACAACTTCACTTTCCGAAAAAGATTACACTGAAAAGTCAGTAACGGTCATTGATGATGTATTGCATTCTGGGACAACCCTAATTTATGCGGTACGTCACTTTTTGACTGTTCCATTGCAACAATGTAACACTGCCGTGTTGGTAGATCGAAATCATAAAAAGTATCCTGTTAAGGCAGATTTTAAAGGGGTATCTCTTTCCACTTCAATCAACGAAAATGTTGTGGTAAAAGTCTCCAAAGGAAAGTTTACAGCCTCATTAGCATAGGGTAGCAATAACATCTACAACTTCTTGGACCGATTTGTTGTCAACTGAAATTCGATGGCTTGCTTCATTGTAAAAAAGTTGCCGTTCAAAAACGTGTTTTGCCACAAACTCCTTTAGCTCATTTTCGGAGGCTGAGTGGGCAATCAAGGGTCTATTTTTACGAAATGGAAACAATCGTGCTGCTAAAGAAGCTGGGGTTGCTTGAAGATAAAAAACATGTGGGGTGGCATTATTAATATGCGTCATGTTGTCGAAATAACAGGGCGTACCACCACCCAACGAAAGAATTCTAGCCGTAGGGTTTTTTAGCGCTGCTAATAACATTTCGTGCTCTACTTCTCTAAACCATTTAGCCCCTTTTTTTGCAAATAAATCAGGGACAGAGCCCTTATAAGTTGATGCAATGTGATCATCCAAATCCTCAAAAGGTAAATTAAGTTGCTTGGCAAGTGCCGCACCAATGGTGGACTTACCACTACCCATATAACCTAATAATATGATAATGTTGGGATTAGTAAAATTGTTTGGCATCAACAAATGATTTGTACTCGGCAAATTTACAGGAATTTAATCTTTGAATAATCATCAAAATGCGCCTATATTTGCACCTTCAAAAACCGACTTGGTAGCTCAGCTGGTAGAGCATCTCCCTTTTAAGGAGAGGGTCCTGGGTTCGAACCCCAGCCAAGTCACAAGTCTTCCAAAGGCGCACGTGGCGGAACTGGTAGACGCGCTAGGTTGAGGGCCTAGTGGGAGTTAAATCCCGTGGAGGTTCGATTCCTCTCGTGCGCACGTTATTTATAACGTATTCAAGCTTTTATATCATTTTTTTTTGTAAGTTTGTTTAAAATTGTTAGGAAAAGATTAAACAAATGGATCGCGTTAAAAATAGTTTTACCATCAAAAACCTAGAGCATCTCTCTGGTATCAAAGCTCATACAATTCGTATTTGGGAAAAGCGTTACAATTTATTCGAACCTCAACGTACCGATACGAACATCAGAATGTACGATCTTGAAAATCTTCAAAAGCTTTTAAATGTCACGCTGTTGTATAACAACGGCTACAAAATTTCAAAGATCGCTCGATTATCCTCAGAAGATGTTACAACCAATGTTCACAATTTAACCATTAACAAAAGCGCAGACGACTGGTCTATTGGCTTGTTTAAGCTTGCCATGATTAACTTTGACCAACGCTTGTTTACTAAAACATTTAACGAACTACTTGAACAATTTTCATTTAGAGAAATTTTCAAAAACGTATTCATTCCACTAATGAATGAACTAGGTGTGCTATGGCAAACCAATTCTATTAGTCCGTCACATGAGCATTTTATTACCAGTCTAGTAAAACAAAAAATTCATGCCATGTGTGAAGAATTGCAAGCAAAAGAAACGAGTCGAAGTGACAGACGTTTTGTGCTCTTTTTGCCCGATAACGAAATTCACGAGCTTGGTTTGTTATACCTGCAATACGAAGTGCTTAATAATGGTTTTCAATGTGTTTTTCTTGGACAGTCAGTTCCTATTGAAAGCTTAAAAAATCTTGTTGATATTGGAGAGCCGATTACGTTCATATCCTATTTTACGATTGAACCCTCGCAAGATAAAATTAACTCCTATTTAAATACTTTTTCTACTGAAATCATTCAAAATATTTCTTGTGATTTATGGATTTTAGGATACCAAATCCAGTTTATTGAAGAAGAGCTTCCAGAAAAGATTCGTAGTTTTAACTCCATTGATGGGGCTTGCGGCTAGAAACAACAGGAGGTT
>JAFMFL010000079.1 GCA_017856205.1 Flavobacteriaceae bacterium | reverse complement strand
TCCATATTGATGACTTCCTTTTCAAAAGATTCATTGGATAGTGATATGACAACATTATAACCACGTTCCATAGCCACTTGCTCTACACCCTTAACTACCATGGCAAAGAAATGATGCACCACTTCTGGTATAATAACACCAATGGTTTTGGTTTTTTTGTTTTTTAAACTCAGCGCAATATTGTTTGGGCGATAGTTATAAAGCTTCGCAAAAGCTTTTACTTTTTCACGTGTTTCCTGACTAATTTCTGGACTGTCATGTAGCGATTTTGAAACCGTTGAAACAGATACGCCAAGCTCGGCTGCTAATTGCTTTATCGTTATCTTTTTTTTCATAAATCGCTATTTTAGGACGTGTAAATTACGGATATTATAATTCTAGGGATGTAAAAATAGTAATATAAAAGTTATTAACACTACAACGTTTTCGTAAACTTCGAAAACGTTGTAGTATGTTTTGCTCGATTTAGAAGCATTAATTTAACACAAACTTTACATACTTTCGTGGGTGAAGAAGTGTGTTATTTCGATCTATTAACCAAAATAAACTATATGAAAAAACAAATACAAAACGCTTTAGTTTGCCTGTTATTTATAGCCTCTTTTGGGCTGTATGCGCAGCAAACCGTAAGCGGAGTTGTTACGGATGAGTCAGGGAATCCACTCCCTTCCGTTAACGTAGTGGCAAAAGGTACCTCTACGGGAGTTTCTACCGATTTTGATGGAAACTATACCATTTCCGTTGCCAATGGAAGTGTGTTGGTGTTTTCTTCTATCGGCTTTGAAACATTAGAGCTTACCGTTGCTGGTGCAACGCTCAATGCTACACTATCCGAGTCTGCTTCCGAGTTAGACGAAGTAGTTGTAATTGGGTATGGTACCACAACCGTTAAAGATGCTACAGGTTCAGTGGCAAGTATTACAACTGAGGACTTTAACCAAGGCGCCATTGTTTCATCCGACCAGTTATTGACTGGTAAGGTAGCGGGTGTAGTAATTACCAATAGTGGTGGTGCGCCAGATGCGGCACCTAACATTAGAATTCGTGGTGGAGCGTCGTTATCAGCTGAAAACAGCCCTTTGATTGTTATTGATGGTGTACCGCTGGATGTAGTAACACCAGCTGGTGTGGGGAATCCATTATCGCTAATCAATCCAAATGATATTGCTAGCTTTTCTATCCTAAAAGATGCTTCGGCTACTGCAATTTATGGTTCACGCGCTTCCAACGGGGTCATACTAATAACGACCAAAAAAGGAACATTGGGTGAGACCAAATACAACCTCAGCATGTCTGCATCTATGAGTGAAGTTAGCGATAAGTTAGAGTTAATGAACGGTCCTACTTTTGAGCGTTTTATCAACGAATATCATCCAACATATGCAAATCTTTTGGGTGTTAATGGAGTGATGTACAATACGGACTGGCAAGATGCTGTTTTCCGCACATCCTACAGTTCGATTGTGAACTTTTCAGTGGCGGGTAGTGTAGAAGAAGAAACACCATATAGGTTTTCTTTAGGGCATACCAATACAGAAGGGTTGGTTAATACCAATGACTACGAACGATTGAGTACTACCTTTAGAATAAACCCTTCGTTTTTTGATGAAAATTTGAAAGTTGACTTTAACGCCAAAGCATTTTATGTAAATAAAAACGCTATCGATGAGGGTGGTGCTTTAGGGAATATTGTTAGCATGGATCCCACCAAACCTATTTATGACGAGAATAGTGCATTTGGTGGATATTATCAAGGTACACGACAAGATGGTGGATTAACCGTTTTAGACGGTACATGGAACCCTGTTGCTATGCTTATGCAACGCCAACGTCCTGAAAAACTACTACGTATTTTGACCAATATGGAATTAGATTATTCCCTTCCGTTTGTTGAAGGATTACGTGCTGTGGTAAACGTTGGGTTAGAAAAATCGGATGCAGATATTCGTGAAACCTTTAGTCAAAATGCTATCGCAACTTATAAAGTAGGCCGCTTTAATCCGGGTGAAAATTACCGCGAAGAGCAAAGCATCACAAATAAAACTCTTGAAGGATATTTGGCATATACCATAGACTTTGATGGACTATTGCAGTCGCTAGATGCTCAGGCAGGATATTCGTACCAAAACTTTCAGAATGAGGGAACCAAAGAATTGTATCGGTATGACGAAACCTCAGGTGCAAGAGAGGTGTTAGTTAATGAAAATAATCCTACTAATCGCTATTACTCTGATTTGAATTTGCAATCGTTTTTTGGGCGTACAAATCTAAATTTTGCTGGTAAGTATTTGGTAACACTATCTGTTCGTGCTGATGCATCTTCATTATTTGCTGAAGATAATCGTTGGGGTATTTTCCCTGCAGCTGCTGTAGCTTGGCGATTGAGCGACGAAACATTTATAGAGAGCCTAAATGTATTTGATAATTTGAAATTAAGAGCCGGCTGGGGAGAAACTGGACAATCCAATATATCTGGTGCTGTGGGATATTATCCTTCTTATCCATTTTTCAAAGTTGGTTCTGCTACAAGTAAATACCTTCCGGGTGAGAACTTATACAACGCACTTATGTTTAACCCAAACTTAACTTGGGAAAAAACAACAACGCTGAATGCTGGAATTGATTTTGGAGTATTCAACGGCGTACTCTCTGGATCGGTTGATGTGTTTAAGCGCGATACCAATGACTTGCTCGCTAATGCCCCTGTACCACCTGGCCAAGCTCCTGCAAGTAGTTTCATTGATAATATCGGAAGCACAGAAAGTGAAGGTTTTGAAGTAAGCATAGATATTCTAGCAATAGACACTCAGAACAGCAGTTTAAATGTGTTTGCGAATGGAGCGTATGCAAAAACAACCATAACAGATCTTAATGGCATCAAACAAGTTGGTGCAGGTGGAGGGCTCCCTATTGGAACGGGAACCTTCTTATTACGCCATGCGTTAAATCAACAAGCGGGAGCCGCTTGGGTGTTCCGTCAAATGTATAACGAAGCAGGAGAGCCTGTTTACAATGCATTTGCAGACCTTAATCAAGATGGTGTGATTACAAATGACGATCGTTATTTACGTGCCATGCGCCCAAATTATACCTTTGGGTTTGGCTTTAACTTTAACTACAAGCAGTTATCCTTAAGCTCAAGCTTTAGAGGGCAATACGGTGGTCAAGTGTATAACGCTAGAAGATTAACCTCAGGGTTTACAGAGCGTCCAGTGCCTGTTAATACGCAAGCGCTTAGTAATGTATTAAACTTTTACAACGGTGCTGCAAATCCAATCATTTATGATCAGAAAGGGAATGTTGCTTTTTCTGATTATTTCTTAGAGGATGCGAGTTTTATTCGCTGTGAGAACATTACGCTAGGTTATGCGTTTGAACCGTTGAACAACGGTACGCAAATCCAAGCTTCGTTTACGGTAAACAACGCATTCCTTATTACCAAATATTCGGGGCAAGATCCTGAAAATTTTGGAGGTATAGACAATAACTTCTATCCGCGACCACGTGTGTTTACATTAGGACTAAACTTTGACTTTTAATCAAGATAAACATGAAAAAAATACTTTTAATCTTTTTTGTAGCAACATTAGCGGTTAGCTGTGTTGATGACTTAAACACCAAGCCAGAAATTGACTTGACCCTTGAGGAATTGCTCAAGCAAGACCCCAATGCGGTTAGCGGAATTTTATCTCGCTTATACGGTTCTTTTGCCCTTTCGGGTGCCGACGGTCCAGGTTCTTCTGATATTGATGATGATGCAGGGGAGTCTCCGTTTTTACGAGGGATTGTAAACCTGCAAGACTTTACCGCAGACGGGCTTAAAAACCGTTGGGGCGATGATGGACTAGACCAATTAACAACCACTTCAAAATGGGATGAAAACAATAAATTTTTCCGTTATATGTATAACCGAATTTATTATACCATTCCGCAAGCGAACAACCTTATTAATGTGTTGAGCGGTGTTGACGTGGCTAACAAATCGCAAATAGAAGGTGAAGTGCGTTTTTTACGCGCACTTGCATACTATTATTTGATTGATTGTTTTGGAAAAGGCGTTTTGGCTACCGAAGAAAACTTTGGTCAGTCTGCACCGCTACCCGAAGTATCACGTACCGAGCTTTACAATTATGTGGAAACTGAGCTGCTTGCTGTGGAAGGGCTTTTGCCTGATTCAAACTCATACGGAAGAGCCGATAAAGCTGCTGCGCAGTTTTTGTTAGCACGTTTGTATTTGAATGCTGAAGTATATACGGGCACGGCACAATTTGCCAATGCATTGAGCTATGCCGAAAAAGTGATTACAGGAAGCGGACATTCGCTTGCTCCAGAATTTTTGCAAAACTTCTCTGGAGACAATCACACTTCGCCAGAAATAATCTTTCCATTAATTGCTGATTCAGATGTAAGTCAAAGCTATGGAAACACCACTTACATTGTAAATGGAAGTCTTTCGGGTGAAACCATGACCCTTTCTGATTATGGTGCAACAGATGGCTGGGGAGGACACCGTGCCTCTAAAGGCTGGTATGGACTATTTGCTGCTGATGCAGCAGGATTAGCTGCTTCATCTGATAAACGTGCACATCTGTTTTGGACAGGAGGGCATGCGTATGAAATGGAAAGCTATAAGAAATGGTCAGATGGTTTTCCATCCATAAAATTTAGAAATAGTGCGTTTAACAATCCAACTGGAACAAATACCAGTTTCTCAAGTACAGATTTTCCACTATTTCGCTTAGCAGATGCGTACCTCATGTATGCAGAGGCGCAGCTTAACGGAGGTGGTGGATCTGCAGCCACAGCATTACAATACGTAAATGATGTGCGTACACGTGCTGGGGCTACTGCAATATCTGCTAGTGAACTTACAGCAGACTTCATTTTGGATGAGCGCGCGCGCGAACTTAATTTTGAAGGGGTGCGTCGCTCTGACCTTATTCGAAATGGAAAATTTACTGGCGCAACTTATATCTGGCCATGGAAAGGAAATACTCTTAATGGGTCTACAATTTCAGCACATTATAAGTTGTTTCCCATTCCTCAACGCTCATTAGAAGCAAACCCTAACCTAACTCAAAATCCTGGATATTAAAACTTAAAAAAATGAAAACAAAATTTAAAACACTTTTAACAAAATTCATATTCCCAGTTGCTATACTATTTGTTACTGTTGGTTGTGAAAATGAAGATGACGATCCGCAATTCACACTGGCAGAGACGTCAGATACTATTACTTTCTCTAACGCTTTGTTGGACACCTATTATTTATCATACGAAACTCGTACCAACATAGCCGAAAGATTGCTTTGGAATAAGCCAGATTTTGGAGCTGTAACTCAAGTAGATTATAAAGTTGAGGTGTCTACTAGCCAAACATTTGCATCAGATGCTGCAGCGTCTTTTGATTCAGGAACAATCACAAATACAAGCTACTCCATGACTGTTGAGCAACTTTGGACTCTCGCAATGGCTTTAGGATTAGATGATGATCCAACTACAACCGACAAAGGCAACGTAGGTGAAGTATATGTGCGAGTATCTGCCTCTGTAGGGGATGCTAGTAACTCAAATGGGATGACAAAAGTGTCAAATACCGTTACAATGAGTTTGACAGTTGTTGAAAAGCAACCGACTAATGTTGCTAATTGTGATTTAGATCAATATTGGGCAGTAGGTGCCGGTGCGTTTGATGCAGGTTGGGGTTGGACTTCACCAGTTCAAATTCCATGTACAGGCACAAATGTTTATTCAGGTTATATTGCGCTACGTAACATTGCGGGTGACAACAATAATTTCCGATTCTTTACTGAAAAAGACAATTGGGGCTCTGGTGTAAACTATCCAACTTTTATTTCA